>JAGGSO010000060.1 GCA_021159055.1 Candidatus Bipolaricaulota bacterium
GTGGCGGTGAAGGCAGGGATATTCGTCTTCTCCCTGTGGCTCCCCGGGGCGCACGCAAGCGCCCACCCCGCGGTCTCCGCCCTCCTCTCCGGCCTGGTGATCAAGATGGGGTTCGTTGTCCTCCTCCGGCTCTCCGGTGTCTTTCCGCTCGGATTGACATTCCTCGTCCTCGGGACGGCCACCGGGATCCTCGGCGCGGCCTACGCGATCTACACCTACGACCTGAAGCGGTTGCTCGCCTTTTCCACCCTGTCTCAGATCGGGTATCTCCTCGTCGGCCTGGGGGCGGGGGCGGCCGGGGGAGCTGTCGCCTACGCCGTCGCCCACGGCCTGTTCAAGGGACTCCTGTTCCTCGCCGGCGGGGAGGCGGTGCGGACGAGCGAGGTGCGGGACATCTCCAGGATGAGCAGGAAGGGAATCCCGGCCCGGGCGCGGATCGGGCTCCTCGTCGGGACGCTCGGGATCATCGGGCTCCCGCCGTTTGCCGGGTTTGTCGGAAAGGGGCTCATCCATGGGGGAGCCGCCGTACAGGCGGTGGTGGGGCTGATCACCCTGGGGACGACGGTCGCGTTCGCCAAGTTGATCCCGCTCTTCCGGGGCACTGGGACAGGCCAACCCCGGTGGGAGAGATCGGCTGCCTACACGATCCTCACCATCCCGATCCTCCTCTTCCCCCTGGGCGTGGGAGCGGTCGCCCCGTGCTCCGGGGCATTTTCCTTCAGCGCGGTTGTAAAGGCGCTATTCATCATCAGCGGCGGCGTCCTCCTCCACCGCTTTCTCTTCCGGCGGCCGGTCCTCCTCCCGGAGCGGATATTCCGCCTGGAGGAGGGGCTCCTCATCATCGTCTCCGGGTTGTTCCTCGTGTTCGCGCTGATATGGTTCGGAGGTTGAGCCACCCGGGAGGGCAAGCTTTGCACTCAAGTACCCGATCACCTAGAATGAAGGGCGAGCAAAACAAGGAGGGGGAAAACGAGAATGGGAAAGCAGGAAGTCCTGGAGAGCACGCTGAAGCAGATCAATAAAGCCTACGGTGAAGGGGCGATCATGTGGCTGGGGGACAAGGCCCACGTGATGCAGGTGGAGACCGTCCCCACCGGGTCGCTCGCCCTCGACATCGCCCTCGGGGTCGGCGGGGTGCCGCGGGGGCGGATCGTCGAGGTGTTCGGGTCGGAGTCGAGCGGGAAGACGACCCTCACCCTGCACATGATCGCTGAAGTGCAGAAGCGGAACGGGACGGCCGCGTTCATCGACGCTGAACACGCCCTGGACCCGACCTACACCCGCGCCCTTGGGGTCGACCTCGATCACCTCCTCCTCTCCCAGCCGAACTCCGGAGAGCAAGCGCTCGAGATCACTGAACAGCTCACCCGCAGTGGGGCGGTGGACATCATCGTCGTCGATTCGGTGGCGGCCCTGGTGCCGATGGCGGAGATCGAAGGCCAGATGGGGGATTCCCAGGTCGGCCTGCAAGCACGGCTGATGTCACAGGCGATGCGCAAGCTGTCCGGCGCGATCTCCCAGTCGAAGACGATCGTGGTGTTCACCAACCAGATCCGCTCGGTGATCAGCGGGACGCGGTTCGGCCCGTCGACCACCACCTCGGGCGGGCGCGCCCTGAAGTTCTACGCGTCGATCCGGCTCAACATGTGGAACTCGGGGAAGATCGAGGAAGGGGGAAATCAGGTCGGGACCCACGTGAGCGTGCGCGTAGTGAAGAACAAGGTTGCCCCTCCGTTCCGCGAGGCGACGTTCGACATCATCTACGGGAAGGGGATCGATCGGGCGCGTGACCTGATCAACACCGGCGAATCGCTCGGGATCGTGACCCGGAGCGGCTCGTGGTATTCGTTCGGCGATACCCGCCTCGGCCAGGGGATCGGAAACTCGGCCCGCGCCCTGGAGGACGACCCCGAGCTGGCGGCTGCGCTGGAGCGGGCGATCCGGGAGAAGGCCGGGCTCCCGACCGAAGAGGAGAAACAGGAGGCGAGCGACGCCGGCTGATGCGTGGGAGGCCCTACTCCGTCTCCTCCGTTATCGTCCCCGCACCTGCGCCGAGGCGCGGGCGCGACTCCTCCAGCTCGGTTTCCCTCCCCATGAAGTCGAGACCGCGATCGAGCGGGGGAAGGCGACCGAGCTGTTAAACGACGAGCTGTTCACCAAGCTGTGGGTCGAGGACCGCGTCGCCCACCGCCCCCTCTCCCGCCGGGCAGTGGCCCAGGAGCTGGGGAACAAGGGGATCCCGCCGGAGACGATCTCCCACGCGTTGGACGAGCTTTATCCGCCGGAGGAGGAGGTGCGGATCGCCCTCGAGCTGGCGCGGACGCGGATGGCCCGCTACCGCGGGCTCGACCGGACGACGCGGATGCGGCGGACGCTCAACTTCCTCCTGCGGCGCGGGTTCGATCTATCGCTGGCGCGAAAAGCGGTGCGGGAAGCGGAGAAGGAGCTAGCGTGACAGAGGTTTGCACCGGGCTTGGGATCGATTTTCATCGGTTTGCGGAGGGGCGTCCGCTCGTGATCGGCGGAGTGGAAATCCCCCATGATAAAGGCCTCCTCGGCCATTCCGACGCTGATGTCCTCGTCCATGCCATCTGCGACGCCCTCCTCGGCGCCGCCGGGCTCGGGGATATCGGGACCCATTTTCCAGACACCGATCCCCGTTACAGCGGGATCTCCAGCCTGCGGCTGTTGGAGCAGGTGATGGGGATGGTCAGGGAAGCGGGCTGGCGCCCGGTCAACGTCGATTGTGTCCTGATCGCGCAATCTCCGAAGCTCGGCCCGCACTTCCCGCGGATGCGGGATGCCCTCTCCCCGCTCCTCGCAATCCCTCCTGATCGGATCGGGCTCAAAGCAACGACCCCCGAGAGAATGGGGGCGCTCGGCCGCGAGGAGGGGATCGCCGCCCTGTGCACCTGCCTCATCGAAACAGCCTGAGGATGTCCTGGTAGGTGACGAGGAGCATCAACCCGAGGAGGATCAGGAATCCGATCATGTGGATCATCCCCTCCCGCTCAGGCGGGATCGGTCTTCTCGTCACCAACTCGTAAAAGGCGAACGCGGCCCGGCTCCCGTCGAGGGCGGGGAACGGGATCAGGTTCAGGATCCCCAAGCTGAGACTCAGGTAGGAAAAGATCCAGAGGAAGACGCTTCCCCCTTGGTGCGCCCCTTCTCCGAGGAGCTTGGCGATCCCCACCGGTCCGGTGAGCGACTTGGCCGGCGAGATCTGCCCGGTGATCATCCCGTGGAACAGGTCCCCCATCATCCGCAGCTCGGAGACGAACTGCCCCGCTCCGAGGGCGATCCCGGCCCCGAACCCCGGCCGGCGCGTCTCCTTCCCCAGGTCCCCGAGCTCCACCCCGACGAAGAGCTGATCCAGCGTCATCCCCGCGGTGTTGAACCTAAAATTCACCGGCTCCCCATCCCGAAGGACGGTGAGAGTGAGGTAGTCACGCGGGAGGAGCTCGCTCAGCCGGTTTATGATCCCCACCCCGGTCCGTACCTCATCCCCGTCTATGGCAACGATCTTGTCCCCGGGGCGCAGCCCGGCGCGGTAGAGGGGGGAGGAGGGATCGAGCGACTTTATCACGTTGGTGTAGGCGATTGTAAGGAAGTACGCCCCCACGATGTACCGCCCGTCCGCGTCCTTGACCGGGGTGATCTTCACGCTCATCCGTTTTCCGCCCCGCTCGATGACGAACTCCACCGGGGCACCGCCCGCCTCCTGGATCACCCGGCCGACGGCATTTACGTCGATCACCTTTTGTCCGTTGATCTCCAGCACGCGATCCCCGGGCTGGAGGACGGCGGCGGCCGGCTTCCCCGGGACGACGTCCGCTACCTGAAGGACCGGGACTCCGAATCCCCACAGGGCGAACACCGCGACGAGGAAGGTGGTGAGGAGGTTCATCGCCGGGCCAGCGACGCTGATCGCGATGCGGATGAGCGGGGGTTTGCTGTACAGGAGCCGATCGGTCGGGACCTCGGGCGGGGCGTCCTTCCCCTCCTCCCCGGCCATGCGCACGTACCCCCCGAACGGGATCGCCCGGATCGAGTAACGCGTCTCCCCGCGCCCGAACGAGAGCAGCTTCGGGCCGAAACCGATCGCGAACTCCTCTACGTATACTCCGGACGCCTTGGCGGCGAGGAAGTGTCCTCCCTCGTGCACCCCAACGAGGACGAGGATCGTCCCGACGAACAACAGAAACGTGATCATTAAATCTCCTCCGCATGCATGATAAGCGCTCTTTTTGTCCCGGGAGTGAGCTTGACCCGCTCCGCCAGCCGCACCCCGACCACCCAGATGATACCCGCGCGATCGCAGACGATGGGAAGACGGTCGCGCGCGTAGAACGGGACCTTCGCGTCGATCAGCAGCTCCTTCAGTTTCTTCATCTCCTTCATCCCGAGCGGGGCGAATCGGTCTCCGGGGCGGCGCGTCCGCAACTCGAGCGGGAACTCGACCGCTGCGGCGTCCGCCGCCTCGACGGCCGGATCATCCGGCGGGGGCTGGCCCTGCCAATCGCGGAGCTCGAGGGTGATGGCGATCCCGAGCTCCGGGATCTCGTTCCGCCCGAGCTCAAGCCGCAGCGGGGCGAACTCCCGTCCGTGTTCGTCTCCCGTGCTGATCACAATAGTATTACGGTCCAGCCTGGCGTGACAACCGGGGAGGTAAAGCGCGGCGTGGGCGCGGGGGGAGGAGGCGAGCCGAGCGAGGGAGTCGATGTGCCCCTTCTCGATCCGGGTGAGGCTCCCCCGGACGCGGTTGAGCGCGCGGCGGAGGACGAGCCCCTGCACCGCAGGGTCAAGGGTGGCGAGGCGGTCCCGATCGAGGGTGACCGTGGCGTCCCCGTTCTCCACCAGCACCTCCTCCCACACCGGGTTGAGGAGGAGCTCGAGGGCAGCCCCCTCCGCGGCGATGAGGGCGGCGGCGCGGGCGATCGCCTCCCGTGCGCGCGGGTTCAACTCCTCCAGGAGGGGAATGACGCGATGGCGGATCAGGTTGCGGGAGAACCTGACATCAGCGTTCGTCTCGTCCTCACGCCAGGAGAGGCCGGCAGAGCGCGCGTACCCAAGGACCTCCTCCCGCGTTACCTCGATCAGCGGTCGGACGTAAGGGAGGCTCACCGGCCTGATCCCGACGAGCCCGGTCGGCCCGGCCCCGCGGGCGAGGTTGAACAGCACCGTCTCCACCAGGTCGTCGCGGGTGTGTCCGAGGGCGATCCGGTCGGCCCCCTGCACTCGCGCCGTCTCTTCCAAAAACTCCCGCCGCGCCCTCCTGCCCGCCTCCTCCAGGCTGAGGCCGGCCCTCCGGCTCAACCCCGGGACGTCGGCCTCACCCCGGATCACCGGGATCCCGAGCTTCCTCCCCAGTTCGACCACGAACTCCGCATCGGCACGGGCCGCCTCCCCCCTGATCCCATGGTCGAGATGCCCGATCACCAGCCGGTTCGAGGGGACGATCCGACGGAGGATATCGAGCAGGACAACGGAATCCACGCCCCCGGAGACCGCGACGATGACCTTCCCGTCCCCGAGCATCCGATGGTTCTCGATCGTTCGATTAACCTTTTCGATAAGCATGCGGTAAGATTGTGAGAGGAAGGAAGGGTGAAATCAACGGGATGAGACAACGGCGGAAGCGTGCGACATCAGGAGCGCTCGTCCTGGCGCTCGTCGGGGTCATCCTCCTCTCCACCGGAGCGGTTACGACCGCTGCTTACCCGCACTTCCCGGGCGATGCGGGGACGATCGGAGTCCCGGGAATGACCGCGGTCGACCTTTCTCTCTCCGCCTCCGGGCCGGGGATCACCGTCACCCGCGGGGTGACCGAGCGGATCGACCTCTCCCTCACGATCGGGCCGGATTCCCTGTGCTCTCTGTCCGGGCGGTGGAAGGTGATCGATTACCTCGGGGTCCTCACCACCGGGGTCGGGGTCTCACACCGCGGATGGTCGATCGCGGCCGGGCTGTTCCTCGGCCCGGTTCGGTTCGATTGGGGACGGAGGTTCGGGAGCGACCCAGGCCGGTTCGGGATCCTCACCTTCTCCCGCCCCGGGGTGAGCGTCGGGTTCGGGGTCTACTGGAACCGGGCACCCAGCTTCTACGGTGGGATCACCCTATTCCACGACATGCGCTATCTCTCCCTATTCGCCCGGGGGAGGGAAGTGACCGTCTCGATCGGAGGGCTGTTTTGAGCCGCATATTCATCTCGCTGCTCATGGTGATCGCCGTCGCTGGCACCGGATTGGGGGAGACGGTGACCATCCTGTACACGAACGACATCCACACTCGGGTCGAGCAGCTCCCCGGCTTGAGCGCGGCGATAGAAGATGAGCGCGCCGCGGCGAGTGGACCGGTCCTGTTGTTCGACTCCGGCGACACCTGGCAGGACTACCGCGTCCCGATCTACGCGGTGTGGGGAGCGGAACGGACAGTGGAGTGGATGAACGCTGTTGGCTACGACGCGATGGCTCTCGGGAACCACGATCTCTACTACGGTTCGGACCGGCTCGCCCACTTCGTGCAAACGGCGGATTTCCCGGTCCTGTGCGCCAACCTCAGACCGGTCGCGGGAGTGAAGCCCCCGTTCACGCCGTACACATTCGTGCAGGCAGGAGGGTTACACGTGCTCGTCGTTGGGCTGATCACCGACGAGGACCTCCCCTACCTTGACTATCCGTGGCTCACCTACCTCGATCCGGCGGAGGCGCTCGCCGCCGTCCTGGATGAGGAGGCGGACAAGGCTGATCTCGTCGTCGTCCTCGCGCATCTTCCTGTCGCTGCCGCAAAGAGGATCGCGCAGCGCGTCCCGGGGATCGACGTCTTCCTCACCGGCCACTCGCACGAGCTCACGGAGACGCCGGTGCACGTGGGAAAGACCGTCATCCTCCAGACAGGCGCGTTCGGTCAGCATCTGGGGATTCTCACCCTGACCGTCGATTCCTCCGGAGAGGTGACGAAAGCGGCAAACTCGTTCCGGACAATAGAGAAAACCCCGGTCGCGACCGACCGGGGTTACATCCGATTGGGAATCATCGGGGGGCTGACCCTTGCGCTGTTACTGCTTCTGTTCTAGAAGTTGTAGGACAGGGTCAAACCGTCACCGCTGAATCCGAGTGTGAATCCCTTCTCCTTGGCAGTGGTGTAGGCGTCGTAGCCGCTGTAGAGCGACCAGGCGAGATGAGCCAATCCGACGAGCGAGTAGCCCGAGTACCAGTAGTACGGGGACATGATCGATGCAACGTACCCACCGCCGGCCAGGATCGCCACGTCCACCCCGAAGTGCAGGATCGCCTTGTCCGGCTCATCGAGCAGGAGCTGCCCCAACCCCGGGATGAGGAAGGACGCAAACCCTGGGACCCACGCCTCGGTTTGCGACTGTGCCACCGCCGTGGTGCTGGCAAGGGAAGCGATCGCGAGCAGAACGATCCCCACGAGTGCGTA
>JAGGSO010000061.1 GCA_021159055.1 Candidatus Bipolaricaulota bacterium
CCCCAGCCCCGAGACCGGTGCTGATCGTGACGTACACGATGTGGAGCTCCTCCTTATTCGCCGTTTTTTCCCCCACCCCGAACTCCACCTCGCCGAGGACGGCGGTGTTGCAGTCGTTCTCCAGCCGGACCGGAACGGAGAACTCCCGCCGCAACGGCTCGACCAAGGGGAGATAGAGGGGACGAGGCGGAAGATCGGGCGGAATGGAGGGCAGAACCATGTTGGTCGGGTTGAGGATCGCGCCGTGGGCGAGGGGGCCGGCCGCCCCGATCCCGATCCCCGCCAGCTCGGTCGCTCCTGCCTTGGCAAGGGCCGCGTGCAGGATCTCTTTCACCCGCCGCGCCAGGCCGTCGTAGGCGGTCCCGTCGGCAAATCGGGAGAACTCACCCTGGGAGAGGTCAGTCTCCACCTGCACGCGTCCCCGCACCTCCCCGGCCCGATCGGCGACGACCGCGGCCAGCTTCGTCCCTCCGATGTCCACCCCGGCCAGGTATCCGGGACTCATCTGGCGCTCATCCTCCGCTTGAACGACTCGATCAGCTCGACCGGGGTCGGATCGATCTGGTTGAGGATGGCTAAGTAGTAGCTCACGTAATCACCGAAGTGGATCTGGCTCAGCACCTGAGAAAGTTCGGATCTCCCATCCGCGCCGATCACGACGGCCGGGACCTTCCCGTGAAGGAGTTCGTGCATGATCTCGATCCGGGCCCGGTTCTCCGGGTGATCGTAGTCGTTTTCCAGGAAGACGCAGGAGAGGCCCTGGCGCAGGCGCTCGTCGCTGAACCCGACGATCTCGTTGTGGTTTAGTTCGGGGATCACGTTCCAGAATGCCGGTTGCTTCGAGTTCTCGTTTACCTGCGTCTTCCACCGCATCGCCACCAGATCGGTGTTCCCCGCCGTCCCGTAGAAGAGGGGAATCCGCCCGTACAGGCTCCGCGCCAGCTGCTTGGCCGGATTATCCGCCTCCGGGACCGCGGCGCGGGAAGCGTCCCGCACCGATTCCAGGGCGTGGATCAGCTCTTCCCAGTCGGGTTCGATGCGCAGCAGCCCGGCCTGGGCGAGGACGCGCAAGACCGAGAGGGCGAGGTAGCCCATCGCCGCCCGTGGCTGGTAACCGCGCGGGACACGGAGATGCGGAATCCCATGGGAGCGCGCGATCTCCTCGAGCTTTCCCCCGCTCGAGACCGCAAACGCTGGGATCCGGGCACGCAGCCCGGCATCGAGTCCGGAGATCGTCTCGGCCGTGTTCCCGGAGTAGCTCACCGCGATGATGAGGGTACCGTCCCCGGCGAACGAGGGAAGGGTGTAATTGCGGTTGACGAATACCGGGACACGGGAAAACCGTCGTGCGACCTCCCCGGCCATCGCCGATCCCCCCATCCCGCACACGATCACCTTATCCACTCCGGTCGGGATCTCGGGCCGGAAGCCGTCTCCCAACGCGATCCCCTCCCGGCATTGGTCGGGGTAGGCCTCGATGACCGCGATCATCCCGCCTTTGTCGTATTCCTGCAGTTGTCTTTCTTCGTCCAGTTCAGTCATAATGAGCCAATGATAACCGGAATTGTGCACGTCGTCTAAGGAGGTCGGAGTGGAGAGGGCAATCGCGAGGGCGGGATTATTCTTGGCTAGCCTTGCGTTCTACTGGGGCGGAATCCCGTTTGTCCTCCTCATCGCTGGGGAGCGGATCGGGTTGAAGTCGATTCCCGCGTGGATCGGGGCACCGTTCGGAGGGGGTCTCATCGCGCTTGGCGGGCTCGGAGCGGTGTGGTGCACTGTGACCATTTACCTGCGCGGCGGCGGGTTTCCGATCGCCTTCATGCCACCAAAACGGCTCGTGCAGGCCGGTCCGTACGGATTCTCCCGCCATCCCCTCTACATCTCTTTCCTCCTCTATCTCCTCGGCTTGGGGCTCGTATTCCGGTCGGCGGGGACCGTTGTGCTGATCCCCGGGATCGGGATAGTGATCGCACTGTACGCCCGTTTTCACGAGGAGCGGGCCCTGGAGCGAAAGTTCGGTGCGGAGTACGCCGCCTATCGCCGGGTCGTCCCGTTTGGCTTCCGCTATCGGCGCGGTGTTCCCGGCCCCGGGCTTCTGTTTGCGCTCGTTTATCTGGTCGGGAAACCGATCCTGCGGGCACTGTTCCCAACCCGGGTGCAGGGGAAAGAGAACCTTCCGCAGACTGGTCCGGCACTCCTGATCGCCAACCACTCCTCCTACCTCGATCCGCTGTTTATCTTTGCTGCGGCCGATCGTTACATTCGCTTTCTCGCCAAATCAGAACTGATGCGTTCCGGGTTCGGGAGGTGGTTCTTCACCCGTACCGGGACCATCCCTACCAGCCGGTACCGAGTCGATCCGGGGGCAGTGCGCGGGCTGCTTTCCGCGTTGCAGGCAGGGGAGATCGTGGGGATCTTCCCTGAAGGGGAACGGACGTGGGACGGGAATCCCCTCCCGGTACCGTCCCCGGTCCGTCGCATCCTCGCCCGTGCCGGGGTGCCGATCATCCCGGTGCGGATCACGGGCGGATACGTGATCTATCCCCGATGGGCCGACTATCCCCTCCCCGGTCCGCTCACGGTCGAGTTCTTCCCCCCACTCCCCCCACCGCACACTGCGGCGGACATCGACAAAGCCTTGTCCTGCATCGCTGCTCCAGCCACAGGAATGACGCTTTTCCCGCGGTCCGCGCGCGGGATCGAGCTCGTCCTGTGGGCCTGCCCACACTGTCACGAGATCGGGGTCATCGAACCGCATCGGAGGAACGTGCGCTGCAGAAAGTGCGGAGCAGAGTGGAGATTAGACCGAAAGCTCCGCCTCCACCCCCGCACCGGAGCTCCTGTCACAATCGGAGCTCTCTCCGCATCCATCCCGGTGGATGAGATCATCGAAAACCGGGAGTCCCTGAACTCGATCGGAGAGGTCGACGTCTTTACCGGAAATGGGGCGCTTGAGCCGGTTGGGACCGGGACGGTAACTTATCGAGCCGGGGAGATCCGGCTCGACGGGACAGCGTTCCCGCTGGCGGATGCCCGCATCCTGCGGATGGAAGGAAAGGACCGATTGGACATCGGTTTCTCCGGTGGCAGGCGCCTCCGTCTCCGGTTCCATCGCGACAGTCCGCTTAAGTGGGCCTTGTTCCTGGAGCGGAAGCTCGGGCGCAAAGCGTGAGTTGACAATCGTCTATCCAGTAACTATGCTGGAAATATCATGAAATCGATGCGGGTAGCGCTCTGTGCCTTGTTGACGGCGTTGATCCCCGGCCTGACGGTCGTCGGGGATACCCTTCCCGCGGACAAGGTATCGCGGGTGCAGACCGGAATGACCGTCGGTGGTGCCCTCCTCGGGCTTGGGATAGCAGGAGCGACCGCGTTCTCCCTGGTTCCTGATGGGACTGCTCTAGCAGATCGCCTCCTGGTCACGATCCCCGTCGCCGGGGTTGCCGGTGCAGCCGGTGCGTTCGTCGGCCGCTGGATCGCCGACACCGCGCTCAAGCTGCGGCCGTCCCGCCTCTACTCTCCCCTGCTCGGGGTCGGGCTGGGATTGATTGGAGGGGCGGTCATCGGCGGGATCGGCTTTGCCCTCTCAGTCGGGATCGCCGTTCCCACGGTTGATGCCCCGCCGGGCTACTGGGGCAGAGATTTCACGTATCCCCAGGCGGTCGGGATGGGCTTCGTCGCCGGCGCGTTCTGGGGCGGGCTCATCGGGATTCCGGTAGGAGCGATCGCCGTTCCGATCATCTCGATCTACCTCGGTTTCTGAAATTACCGTATTCTCTGTCCCATTGCCGTAGCGCATCCGGAACACTGCTTTTCGAGATCCCAAAGCCTCTCCCGCGGGGTTGTTCTCTGTACCGCAAGGGATCCCACTGGTATACTTTGCGGAGGAGGGCGAAATGCAGCACTACGTGGTTCGCAAGCAAAAAAACAGCAAGATGTGTTTTGTATGTGGAATGAAGAACCCATTCGGGTTGCAAGCGTTCTTTTACGAGCTGGACAACGGGGAAGTAGTAGCCGTGTTTCACCCCCGCGAGGAACACCAAAGCTATCCCGGGAGGCTGCACGGTGGCATCGCTGCGGCGATCCTCGACGAGACGATCGGCCGGGCCGGGATGATCCGGTACGGAGAGGAGATGTGGGGGGTAACCCTGGAATTTCGCATCCGGTTCCGCAAGGCCGTCCCGCTGGACGCTGATCTGCGGGTCGTTGGAAGGATAACCCGGGAGAACAACCGCGCATTTGAGGGATCCGGAGAGATCCTGCTCCCCGACGGGAGCGTCGCTGTGGAGGGCACCGGCAGGTACCTGAAGCTCCCGATCGAGAAGATCGCCGATTTCGACGTGGAAGAGCAAGAGTGGCGGGTCGTCCCGTCTCCGAACGACCC
>JAGGSO010000062.1 GCA_021159055.1 Candidatus Bipolaricaulota bacterium
CTGTGTCTATACAACCGACACCGCGCAGATCGTATTCGTCGACACCCCGGGCCTACACGACCCGCAGAACCTGCTGAGCCGCCGCATCCTGCGGGAGGCGTTCCGCGCCCTGCGGGAGGTGGACGTGATCGCGTACATGGTCGAACCGTGGGGGAAGGTCTCCGACTACGACCGCCAACTGTTCGACCGCCTCCCCGAGCCCGTCCCGCCCATGATCCTCCTCGTGAACAAGGTCGACCTCGCCAAGGGGAACGCCCTGGAGGAGACTCTCCTCGCGTACGACGCCACCGGGAAGTTCGTCGAGCTGATCCCGATCTGCGCCACTCAGGGACTGGGGATCGCCGACGCTGTAAACACCATCATCTCCTACCTTCCGGAGAGGCCGCCCCTGTTCCCTCCGGACGTAAAGACCGACCAGCCGGAGGAGTTCCTGATCGCCGAACTGATTCGGGAGAAGGTCTTCCAGCTCACCTACCAGGAGGTCCCGTATTCGACGGCGGTGCGGGTGAAGTGGATGCACGAGCGCGACGACGGAATCCTCGAGATCAAGGCCGAGATCGTGGTCGACCGCGACTCCCAGAAGGGGATCGTGATCGGGAAAGGGGGGAGCTTGATAAAGAAGATCGGGACACAGGCGCGGGTCGAGATCGAGCGGCTGTTGGGCAAGCACGTCTTCCTCGAGCTGCGGGTCGCAGTCCGCAAAGGATGGACCAGAGACGCCGCTGAGATCGAGCGGTTGACCTGAAGAGATGACTGAAGGGCCTGCGGTAACGATCCGGCCCCTCACCCGCTTGGATGACCTCGCCACCTGTGAGCGGCTTCAGCTTGAGGTCCTCGGTGGATGGGAGCGGCTGGTGATCCCTCCCCATGCCCTGGTCGAGATCGGGGCCCGCGGCGGGCTCGTCCTCGGGGCGCACGAAGAGTCAGGGGAACTGCATGGTCTGTTGGTCGACCTCCTCTCCCGGGAGGACGGAGTCGACTCTCACTTTACCCTGTTCCTCGGGGTCCATCCCGAGGCGCGCAATCGCGGGATCGCGACGGCCCTCCGCTGTGCCGAGCGGAGGTATGCCCATCGGACCGGGATCTCGCTCATCCGGTGGGGGATCGATCCCCTGCGCGGGGTCAACGCCCACATCGCGCTGAACAAGCTCGGTGGGATCGGGGTTGGGTACTCCCGCAACCGATACGGTCCCCTCCCCGACCCGGCCGACGGCGGCCTGGCGACCGACAGGATTGAGATCGAGTGGTGGATCGATTCCCCGCGGGTGAACGCCGTCCTCGACCGCGGCCTCCTTCCCTCCCACTACCGCTTCGGACTCGACCGGATGGAGGTGGTGACCAAGACGCGCGGGGTGGGGGACGGTCTCCGCCAGCTGGTCGAGTTCAACCCGAACCCGGGGAGCAAGGTGATCCTCGTGGAGATCCCGGTCGATCTCGACCGGCTCTTCACCACTTCTCCTAACCTTGCCCGTGACTGGCGGGTGAAGGCGCGAGAGGTATTTGAGACGCTGTTCGGGAAGGGATATCTTCTTACCGGGTTCGTGCACGAGGCGGGGCGCAGCTTCCACCTCCTCGAATGGGGGAGGAAGAGGGTTGTGTTGGAGGCAGAAAACTAAGGAGGAAAGGATGCGCAAAAAGGAACTGGCGAAGATGATCGACCACACCCTCCTCGGCCCGACTGCGGCCCGGGACGGGGTGGAGCAATTGTGCTCCGAGGCGGTCCGGTACGGTTTCTATTCCGTGTGCGTCAACCCGTGCCACGTCAGGCTCGCCCGCGAGCTGACCGCGGACAGCCCGGTGAAGGTGTGCGCAGTGATCGGGTTTCCGCACGGGATGACCACTGCTGAGGTGAAGGGGTTCGAAGCCCAGAAGGCGATCGCCGCCGGGGCGGATGAGCTCGACATGGTGATCAACGTCGCCGCCCTGAAGGAGGGGAACTACGAGGCGGTGCTCGCCGACATCCGCGCCGTGTGCGACGCCGCCCGCAAGGCGCCGGGGAAGGTGCTCGTCAAGGTGATCCTGGAGACGGCCCTGTTGGACGAGCAAGAGAAGATCGCCGGGGCGATCCTGGCCAAGGCGGGCGGGGCCGACTTCGTCAAGACCTCGACCGGGTTCGGCCCGGGAGGAGCGACCGTGGAGGACGTCGCCCTGCTGCGCCGCACCGTGGGCGAGGAGATGGGGGTGAAGGCGGCCGGAGGGATCCGGGACTACGAGACCGCGGTCAGGATGATCGAGGCCGGAGCGAGCCGGATCGGGGCGAGCCGGAGCGTGGAGATCATCGCGGGGGCGCCGGAGTAGAGTGGGCCTCGAGCGCGGGGAGGGGTTCGTCCTGCGGACGCGCCCGTACGCGGAGGCGGACCTGATCGTCACCCTGTTTTTGGAGAAGAAGGGGAAGCGGACCGGGATCGCCAAGGGGGTGCGTCGCCTGAACTCCCGTCTCGGTGGGGTATTCGATCTCCTGAACCGGATCGAGGTTGTGTTCTACCCGCACCGGGGCCTCGATCTCCTCTCCCAGGGGAGCGTGTTGGAAGCCTACCTGCAAATCAAGCGCAACCTGGCAGCGGTCGAATCCGCTCTTGCCGTCGCCCGCCTTCTCGACCGCCTCCTCCCCTCCCATCAACCCGAGGACGGGCCATACCACCTGTTCTCCCGGTTCCTTGCCCTCCTCCCGACCGGGGACCCATTGGCCCTCCAGACCGCGACGGAGCTGAAGCTCCTCGCCCTCCTCGGCCACCGCCCTCACCTGAATGCATGCCAGCGCTGCGGAAGGAAGGACGGACCGTTTCGGTTCGTCCCCGGTCGGGGAGGGATCCTCTGCGCAAGCTGTGCTCAGGGAATCGAAGGGGTCCCGGTCGATGCCGGGCTCGTCCGCACCCTCGACTGGCTCCTCACCCATCCCCTGGAACGGAGCAAGGTGGTCAAGCTCTCCCCCGCCGCCGCTGCCCGCACCAAGGAACTGATCTCCACCTACATCGAGGTCCTCGGCCGCGGGACTTGACGGGAAAACTCTCCTCCCCTATAGTCTCGGGCAAGGAGCTGAATATGCGTTGTGAATTAATGACACCGGAAAGAAGGTTGTTCTCAGGCGAAGCGGAGATGGTCGTCGCCCGCAGTCCGCGCGGAGAGTTCGGAGTGATGAATGGGCACGCTCCCCTCCTTGCCGCCCTCGTCCCCGGCGAAGTGCGGGTGAAGACGGCGGAAGGGGAGCTTGGATTTGTCGTCGCAGCCGGACTTCTCCGTGTGGGAACGGACGGGGTGACGATCCTCGCCCAGGATGCCGTGCCGCGGGAGGAGATCGACCTCGCCCGCGTGCGGGCACGGATAGCCGAGATCGGAGAGGGCGACCCCACCGAACTCGCCTTCCTACGGGCACAGGAGAAGGTCCATGCCTAGACGGGTCGTGATCACCGGGCTCGGGCCGATCACCCCGATCGGGATCGGGAAGGAGGCGTACTGGCAGGGGCTGCGGTCCGGGAAGAGCGGGGTGCGGCGGGTGGACGATCGCGTCGATCTGGAGGGAATCGACGTCAAGATCGGGGCTCCCGTCGTCGACTTCGACCCGCTCGAGCACATGGACCGCCGGCGGGCGCGTCGGCTCGACCGGAGCGCTCAGTTCGGGCTCGTCGCCACCAAGCTCGCCCTCGCCGATGCCGAGCTCGACCCGAAAGCGCTCGACCCGACCCGGAGCGGGGTGATCGCCGGGACCGGGATCGGCGGACTGGAGACGCTATCCGACAACTTCAAGCTGTTGTTCGAACAGGGGCCGCGTCGGGTCAGCCCGTTCTTCATCCCGCGGCTGATGCCGAACGCCGTTGCGGGAGAGATCGCGATCGAGTATGGCCTGCGCGGGGGGAACTTCGGGGTCGTGTCGGCATGCGCCAGCTCGGCGCACGCGATCGGAATCGCCGGGGAGCTGATCAAGGCGGGGTTCCTCGACGTCGCCATCGCCGGCGGGGCGGAAGCGGTCATGGTGACCATCGCCTACGCCGGATTCACCCAGCTCGGGGCCCTGTCCAAACGGAACGATGCCCCGACCCGCGCCTCCCGTCCGTTCGACCGCGACCGGGACGGGTTCGTGATCGGAGAGGGGGCGGGGTTCTTGATCCTGGAGGAGGAGGGGCACGCCCGCGCCCGGGGGGCACGGATCTACGCCGAGCTCGCCGGGTTCGGGATGAGCGATGATGCCTATCACATCACTGCTCCCTCCTCGGACGGGACCGGGGCGGCGGAGGCGATCCAGGCGGCCCTTGCCCAGGCCGGGATCGAGCCGGACCGGATCGACTACCTGAATGCACACGGGACATCGACCGTGCTCAACGACCGTGCCGAAACCCAGGCCATCAAGCGGGCGTTGGGGGAGGCGGCGTACAAGGTGCGGATAAGCTCCACCAAATCGCAGATCGGTCACCTCCTCGGCGCGGCCGGGGCGGTGGAGGCGATCGCTACTCTCCTCACGATGGAGCACGGGTTCATCCCGGCGACGATCAATCTGGAAAACCCCGACCCCGAATGCGACTTGGATTACACTCCGACCCCGACCGCGGCGGAGATAAGGGTGGCGTTGAGCGAGTCGTTCGGGTTCGGAGGACAGAACGCAGTTCTCGTGTTCCGTGGGGTTAACCGGCGCTAGCAGGAGTGAGGCTCTTCCTGCTGGTCAACGACGGCTGGACACTGGAGTCGGATAGGAATCGTCATCGCGCACGGTGCACCCCGATCCGCGGTCGGGAAACTCGACGGCGTAAAGGGTGCAGTATTCCTCGATCGCAGCCGGGGATGAAAACGGTAGGACGTTCAGCTGGGAGGTCTCATCATCCCGTTCGAACCGGAAGCTCACCGGGATGAGCGTCCCCGGCGGAGCCGAGCTGTGGGTGGCGGCGATCCTCCCCGCGAGTTCGACGATCTCTCTTACCTCGAACGCCGTCTTCTTGGGCCAATTCGTCCGCACCATCGCCATCGGCCCGGGATAGGTCGGGAGGTAGACCCGCAGGTCCTGGGGGAGGAGAAGGTCCTGCAGCGCCCGCTTTTCCTCCTCCGTAGCTGCCAGGACGATCTTCACATCCGGGGGGCATCGGTAGTAGAGGCGGAAATCGAGGAGCCTGATGGCGTTCAGGTTGAAGTGCTCCTCAGTGAGCAGGCTCTCCAGCCGCGCCCCGAACCCAGGGAATGTCAACTTGCACCTCATCTCCGCGCTGAACGGATCGCCATCCGCAACGATCCCGAGGCGGGCGGCGATCTCGGGGAGGAGAGGCGAATCATGTTCCTTAAGTCCGAATAGGTGCTTCCGCTCGACCCAGCCGACCCGTTCCGCCTGGGTCGGGGGGAGGAGGTGAGCGGAGAGAGGGCGGAGGACGAGACCGGTGATCCCCAGCGCCTCATCGATCCGCGTCAGGTCATCGGCAGAGAGGCCGCGTTGCCCGGCGATCTCCCCGGTGACGATGAAGTCGGCCTTGAGGCGCTCCATGTACCGGGCGGCCCGCATGAGGATGATCGTGCGGCAACTGAGGCAGCTTCGGGTAAGGGCGAACGAGCCGCGGGGCGGGATGTTCGCCATGCGGCGGTACTCCTTCTTCAGGGATTGGGTGCGGAGCGGGACCCCGGGCCATTCCTCCTTCACCAACTCGCGCAACGGCCCGGAATCGGCGAAGAACGGGGACCGGAAGTGAAGCAGGAATAACTCGTCCACCTGGCGGGCTACCACCCGGGCCGCCACCCGGCTGGCCAGGCTCCCGGAGAAGAGAGCGAGTGCCCGCGTCACCCTTGTCCCCCTACCGCCGTGGCTCGATCAGGCCGTAATTACCGTCGCGGCGGTGGTAGATGATGTTTACCGCATCAGTCTCCGCGTTGATGAACACCAGGAATCCTTTATCGATCGCATCGAGCTGCAGGGCAGCCTCCTCGGGGGTCATTGGTTTCTGAAAGTACGTGTCGGTACGGATGATCTCGCGGTGGTTCACCTTCCCTACCGCCTCCTCGGGGAGGGCGTCCTTTTTCCCCCGGTCCTTAACACTGGTCAGCTGATCCTTGTACTTGACCAGCTGCCGCTTCAGCTTGTCGATGGCGGCGTCGATCGAGGCGTACATGTCCGAAGATTCCTCTCGGGCTGTTATCACCTTGCGATTGACGAGGTGCGCGTGCATATCGGCTATCTGCCGCTCCTTTTCCACCGTGAGGACAACGTCAATGCTGACGATCCCATCGAAGTAGCGCTCCAATCCGCTGGTCTTTTCGATGACGTAAGACCTCAACGCTTCGCTCGAACCGGTGTGTCGCTCGACGATTTTTACCTTCATGCCCCCTCCTTTTCCTGAAAAGATCATAGCAAAAAAGCGGGGGGCAGTCAATGATGTAAAACAAGAGAATAAAATAATTGAGGAGAGGCTAGACTGGTTGATCGACCGGTTTACCGAGGGAGGAGATGCGGGCGCGAAGGATGCGGGAGACGAGGTGAAGGGCACGGCGGTCGAGGTCGGGCTGGTACACCCCGAACTCGCGGGCGACGAACGCGTTCAGATTGCTCCGATAGTGGGTCCCGTCCGTGCGCCGTTCCCGTACGATCAGCCCCATCTCGAGGAACTCGCGCGGGGGGGAGTTCTCGATCACCCCGCGGGCGCAGTCGGTCCATGCCGCGATCTGGCTCACGGAGTAGGAGAGGGGAGCATGCTCCACCAAAAACGCGAGGATCCGCCGCTCGAGGATCCCCTTGTGGGCGATCCGCGCCGTGAGCCGGTCGATGTGGCGGAGTACGGCGGGGGGGAGCGATTCTCCGCGGGGCGGGGGAGCCTCTTCCTCGAGGTCGATTACCATGTTCTCATCCGTCGTGGCGGAGCCGATCCCGTGGACCGTCGCCGGAACCCGGTCCGGCCCGATTCCATTTCCTCCTTCCACCGAGTGAACGATCGCTTTGGAGATCTCCTGGATCTCGGGGAGCGAGGGGGTGGGGACTTCGACCTTGATGTAGCCGAGGGTACGGGCGATCTCCTCCAACTGCTCGATCTTCTTCTCCCGCTCGGCGAGCGCGGCCTCCAATCGGGCGATCTTCTCCTTCAGCGCATCGAGGCGTGTTTTCTTCCCCTTCCCCTGCTTCGCCCGCTCGATCGCCTCGATGATCGACTGGCTTACCTGCTTGAGCTGAGGAGTGACCACCACCTCAAGCGACGGGGTGAACCCGGCGTGGAACGTCTCCCGCTCGCGCACGTAGATCGGGAGGACGGTATCGCCGTTTATGTACACGCAGTTCCCGGTGTCGAGGGCGGAGATCAGCTCCTTCACCTCGCTCTTCCGCCACGGGAGGAGCTCGGAGTAGACCCGCATGTCCGCCTCGTGCACCACGCGGTGGAGAAACAGGATCCCGGCCTGGGAGAGGACGTCCTTCTCCACCTTGGCCGAGCGTTGGGAGACGATGATCGCCCCCAGGCCGCGCTTGCGCCCGCGCAGGGCGATGCGGGCGATCAGCTCCTTGAGCTCGGTGCGCGTCCCTTGAGGGATGAACTCGTGCGCCTCCTCGATCCCCACGATGTAGGGGCGGCGCAGCTTGCCGGCGAGGTTCCACAGCGCGGTCAGATACTCCTGCAGGAAGGCGTTCCGCTCCTCGGACAAGAAACCGGACAGGTCGAGGACGACCGGAACGTTCTTCTCCATACTGATCTGCGCGATCTCCTCAGCGCAGTCGGCGTCGACCTCGATCTCCACCCCTTCCCCGGTTCCGACCACCAGGACCTCGAACTTCTCCTTCAGCCCGAAGTACTCCCCGTCGATGTCGACGATGGAGAGAGGATAATTATGTTTGAGGAGCTCCTCGAAGATCACCCCGGCGGTGTTCGACTTCCCCGAGCCGCGGATCCCGAGGATGGCGATGCACTGACCGATGATCTCCTCCAGGTTCAGTGCCAGGTCGTCGCTTATGTGAAGAGGTGTCGCCATCAGTCTCCAACCTTTCGGTGAACGCGATCTCGGTCCGAGTCTACGGAAGGGGAGATGGCTGCTCCAGCCCGGATGTCCCTCACCCGGGGGGCGTTCTTCCTTCTTTAGCGATCAGGGCACGGGCGGCGGCGATCGCCTCCTCCCTCGTGGTGATCTCCCCGGAGAGGATCCGGTCATGGACCTTGTTCAGGACCTCGCCGAGGAACGGCCCCGGCTGCAGCCCGAGCTCGATCAGGGTGTTCCCATCGATCAGCTCCCGCGCCCGGTTCAGGCTTCCCACGTGCTCGATGTGTTCGATCACGCGCAGGGTCTCCTCGATCACCGGGCCCCATCCGGCCGCGCGGTGGGCGCTCGCTTCGGAATCAGCGATGAGGACCTGGAGAAGGTCGAAGAACAACGGGAATCTGCGGCGCAGGGATTTTTCTCCTTCCGCCTCCCCCTCGCTGATGAACCGGACCTGCTTGCCCCGGCCCATCTTGGGAAAGACGGCGACCCGCATGTGGTTCTTGACGAGGTAGACGAGGCGGGCGACGTCCGCACGGGAGAGGCGGAGCCGCTCACCGATCCGTTTCGTCATCCGCGCCCCGATCGCTTCGTGCCCGCCCATGTTCACCCCACCGCTCCGGGCGAGGGCCTTCGGCTTTCCGATGTCATGGAGGAGGACCCCGAGCTTCACAAGTGGATCGCGCACGAACCCATCCGCGACCCGCACGGCCATGACCGTATGCACGTACACGTCCCCCTCAGGATGGTATTCCTCCGGCTGGGGAACCCCTTTCAATGCCTCGATCTCAGGGAGGATGTGGGGGAGGAGGCGGAATTCGTCGAGGAGCTCGAGCCCGTGCGCCGCCCGGTTGGTCTTGAAAATGCGAAGGAGTTCATCGCGGATCCGCTCCCAGGATATCGCGGTGATGTGAGCCGCGTTCTCCTTGATCGCCGCCGCCGTTTCCGGCTCGATCTCTCCTCCGATTTGGCAGGCGAACCGGACCGCGCGCAGCATGCGCAGGTAGTCCTCGGAGAACCGAGCACGCGGGTCTCCGATCGCCCGGATCCGTCGTGCCCGCAGGTCCTCGACCCCACCGACGAGGTCGATCACCCTCCCGTCAAGATCAGCGGCGAGCCCGTTCATCGTCAGATCGCGTCGGTTTACGTCTCCGGCGAGGTCGCGCACCAGCTCCACCTTCCCCGGCCAGCGGCCGTCGTAGTCGGATTCGGTGCGGAAGGTGGCGACCTCGTACTGGCGGCCGTCCGGGGCGACAATCACGAGGACCCCGAACTCTTCCCCCACCCCGACGATCGGCCGGTCCGGGAACAGGGCGCGGATCTCTCGTGGGAGGGCGGAGGTGGCGATGTCGACCTCGGCCGGAACGAAATCATCCCGCCCCTCCCACCTAGCGAGGAGGGAGTCTCGCACCGCACCGCCGATCAGGTAGGCCTCATGTCCGGCCGCGTGCAGCCGTTCGAGTATCTCCCGGGCGAACGGGTGCGCGGTGAATATCCTGTCGATGTCGATCCGTTCCATGCTGAGCCCGAGGATACAGGGGCAGGGCGACGAAGCGCAAGGGGAGCCCTGCTTCGGTTCTCTCCCTCTAGTCCGGGAGCAGGTGCACACAGCAAGGGTTTGTGTATGATTGGGTGATGACGACACGCGGGATTGAAGAGCTGAAGAACGTCGGGGTGGAGTTCTCCGTCCTCTCTTACCGTCCCGAAGAAACGGGGGCCGAGTACGCCGCCCGCGCCCTCGGCCTCCCTCCGCGCGAGGTGATAAAGAGCCTCGTCTTTCAGGAGGACTCCGGAGGATTTGTCTTTGCCCTGATCGACGGAGCAGGACGGGTGAGCGGCAAGAAGCTCGCGCGGGCGTGCGGGTGCAAGCGTGTACTTCCGGCGAGCCCGCACGATGCGGAGCGGGTCACCGGCTACCAGGTAGGAGGGATCAGTCCGCTCGGGGCGAAGCGCGCGCTTCCCGTCTTCTTGGACGCCGAAACCGCAAAGAACGATACCGTCGTGATCAACGCCGGAGCACGCGGGACGTTGGTCCGCCTGGCGACGGCGGACCTCATCCGAATAACGGATGCAACGGTCGCCGACATCCGGAAGGAGTAAGCCGCTAATCCTCTTCGAGCCTTGCGATCATCTCGGAGATGACGTCGAATCCCCCCTGCCAGAAGGCGGGATCCGCCATGTCGATCCCGGCCTCATCCAGGATCTCCTGCGGCGCGGCCGCCCCACCGTGGGCGAGGATGCGCAGGTACTTGGGGACGAAGCTCTTCCCTTCCTCCTTGTAGAGCTTGTAGAGCCCCAACACGAGGAGCTGGCCGAAGCTGTAGGCATAGCAGTAGAACGGAGTCTGATAGATGTGGGGGATCGACACCCATTCCCAGCGGAACTCCTCACCCACCGCGACCGCGTCCCCGAACTGCTCGTGCAGGTTCTCGAGGTAGCGGGCGGAAAGCTCGTCGGTCGTAATCCCCCGGACGATAAGCCCGTGTGCCTCCTGCTCGAACAGGACGAAGTACGCCTGACGGGTGACGGTGGCGTAGGCACCGTCCACGAACCGGGCGAGGACCTCCCGGCGGATACGCGGATCTCTCTCCTTCTCCAGGGTGCTCTCCAGAAGGAGGATCTCGGAAAAGACCGAGGCCGTCTCCGCCAGCGGCAGGGCGGAGTGGAAGGTGAGGGGGGAGTGGTCGGCCGCCATGAGGGCGTGCACCGCGTGCCCGAGCTCGTGGGCAAGGGTGGAGACGTCGTCGTAGCGGCCGTTGTAGTTCAGAAGGACCCACGGGGTGAGCCCGGGAAGGACCCCGTAGCAGAACGCTCCTCCTTCCTTCCCCGGTCTGACCTCCGCGTCGAGGTGTCCCTCCTCGATCACCCGGCGGGCGTGCCCGGCGAGCTCCGGGGAGAACCGCGCCAGGCTCTCGAGCACGAGGCTCACCGCCTCATCCAGGGTGTAGCTCGTCGGAGAAGCCCCGAGCGGAGCGTAGAGGTCGTAGCGGCGGAGCCGCTCCATCCCCAGCCACTTCGCCTTCAGCCGGAAGTAGTCCTGGAAGACGGAGGCGTTATCACGGCAGACCGCAAGCAGGGTATCCACTACGGCGTCCGGGATGTCGTTTTGCAGGTTGCGGGGCGCAATCGGAGAGGAGAAACCGCGCAGCCCGATCTCCTCATCGTTCCAGTTGCGCACCACGTACTGGTAGATCTGTCCGAGCAGGGTCCCGTGGGCCCCGTACACGCGGTAGAGCTCCTGGTACGCGGCCGCGCGCAGGTCGGGGTTGGGGTCGTGAGCATAGGTCATCAGCTGCGAGCGGGTGAGGGTCTTCTTCACCCCGTCCACCTCGAGCGTGAAGCTGAACGAGTTGGTGATCATGTCGTACAAGGTGACAAGAGCGCTCGCCCCGGTCGCGTCCTTGACGTTTATCACCCGTTCTTCCACCTCGGACAGGGTGTAGGGAGTGAACCGACGGAGTGTCTCAAGGTAGTAGCGCACATCACCACTCGCGGCGAGGAGGCGGTCCGCTGTTTCGTCGGGGAGTCCCTTCCACCACAGCTCGAAGAACAGGGTCCGATTCCGAACGTCGGTCAGGAGCTTCTCGATCCGCCCTTGGAACGCAAGTGCGGATTGATTCCCGGTATCCTCGGCGAACCAGAGATCGGCGTACGCCCTCAGTCGGCGGGCACCGGCGGTGATCTGCTCGACGAGTCCGATGAGCTCCCGAAACTCGTCCACCCCGATCTCCGGGGTGAGGGCCGACCGCTTCTTCTCGAGGGCGACGACGGCGGTGTTCAGCTCGTCGATGTCTTCGTCGAGCCTCTCCGGGGAGGCGAGATCGTCCAGGCTCCACCGTCCCCGCACGGAGGTCATCCTCCCTCCCCCACGTTCCCGGCGAGTCCGATCTTATCCGCCACCTCGCGCATCCCCATGATCACGTCCTCGAACAGGTCTTTTAGGTCCATCCCGAGCATCTCCGCCCCCTTGGCGATCACCTCACGGTTCACCCCAGCGGCGAACGACTTATCCTTCCACTTCTTGGCGACCGACTTCGGCTTCATGTCGAGAACGCTGCGCGACGGCCGTACCAGGGCGACCGCGGTGACCAGCCCGGTCAACTCGTCGATCGCGTAGAGGACCTTCTCCATCTCCTCCACCGGCTCGACATCGGTGACCAGTCCCCAGCCGTGCGACATGATCGCCCGGATGTAATCCTCTGGCCAGCCCCGCTCCTCCAGGATCTCCTTCGTCTTCTGGCAGTGCTGATCCGGATAGCGCTCGTAGTCGAGGTCGTGCACAAGCCCGATGATTCCCCACTTCTCCTCGTCGGCGCCGCGCTTGCGCGCCATGTAGCGCATCACCCCCTCGACAGCAAGGGCGTGCTTGAGCAGACTCTCGGACTGGTTGTACTCCTTCAAAAGGGCCCATGCCTCTTCCCGCGTCGGCACATGTGTATCCATTGTCGTTTCCCCCTTTCTCGATCGGAGTAACTCTAGCGGTTCAGGCTCCGTTTTTCCAGACGAGTGAATCTTCGCGGGAATAGGCATATAGTTTGTCGGAAAGGGGGGAGGATTGGAGTTCGTTGAGCTGTTCGCCGCTGCGCTTGGGATCGGGTTCGTTGCCAGCCTCCTCGGGGTTGGAGGAGGGATCTTCATGGTTCCACTCCTGCTTTTGGGCGGATTCGTGCCGACCATGCACCAAGCGACCGGGACGAGTATCGCTGGGGTTGTGTTCACCAGCCTGTCCGGAAC
>JAGGSO010000063.1 GCA_021159055.1 Candidatus Bipolaricaulota bacterium
GACTGCCGGTGAATAGCCGGAGGAAGGAGGGGATGACGTCAAGTCATCATGTCCCTTATGCCCAGGGCGACACACATGCTACAATGGGGGGTACAAAGGGTTGCGATCCCGCAAGGGGGAGCTAATCCCAAAAAGCCCTCCTCAGTTCGGATTGTGGTCTGCAACTCGACCACATGAAGCCGGAATCGCTAGTAATCGCGGGTCAGCCATACCGCGGTGAATATGTACTCGGGGATTGTACACACCGCCCGTCACACCAACCGAGTGGGGGGTACCTGAAGTCGTCCGCAAGGGCGCCGAGGGTAACCTCCGCGAGGGGGGTGAAGTCGTAACAAGGTAGCCGTAGGAGAACCTGCGGCTGGATCACCTCCTTTCTAGGGAGTATCCGGACCGGGCAGGTGACATTTGCCACGCTATCCCTTTTCATCCCGTCTCTTTCCTTTCGGAAAGGTGACGCATGTTACCTCCATTGAGTGGAAACTCTACCCGTTTCATTCACCTCTTTCCTGTAGGGATCCACCCTCCTCTGCTACCCTGTCACCGAGACGAGGAGGAGATGACGGATATGAAAAAGGTCGTCCGAAGGAAACTTACCTTCGCCCAGCTGTTGCAGGACGCGGGTGATCTGCTCGAGATCGAACGGGGAGAGACGATCTACCAGCCTGGGGATTCAAGCGACTCAATCTACCTTGTGGAAAAGGGACGGGTGAAGCTCGTCTACCTCGATGAGAGTGGGAAGAAGTTGACGCTCTCCATCCTCGATCCGGGGGAGATATTCGGGGAGATGTGCCTTGTGGGGGAGGAGACCCGTCGCCACCAAGCAAGTGCGATCGAGGACGCCGTCGTCCGCCGCATCCGCCGCAAGGAGTTCGCCAGGATTATGGAGGAAGAGCCGCTCTACCTCCAGCTCCTATTGGAACACTTCGCCCGCCGGGTGCGCGAGTTCGAGGAAGCGCTCGAGGATTTCGCGTTCAAGGACATCCAAGCTCGCCTCTCCCGCCGGCTCCTCAAGCTCTCCGACGAATACGGAGTGAAGACAAAAGATGGGATTTTAATCAGCTTTCAATTGACGCATAAGGAACTGGCCGACATGATCGGATCAGCACGGGAGAATACGACCCTCGCATTAAACCGTTTCGCGCGGGAGGGGATCCTCGACAAAAGTCGCTATCGCATCATCATCAAAAACGAAGACGAACTCCGCGCTAAGATCAACGCCCAGAACTGATCGCCCTCCCCCAAGGGACGGAGGCGGCCCGGAAGCGGACGCCGGGCCGCCTTGGCTTTCTCAAATTAGAGCTCCGCGAGCTTCTTGTACTCCTCGTAGCGGGCCCTGCACTCGGCCTCCAACTCGCGGTGCAGGCGAGCCGCCTCCTCGGGGAACGACTTGACTAAGCTCGCGTATCGCACCTCGCTCATCAGGAACTCGTGGAAGTCGCCGGATGGTTCCTTGGAATCGAGCTGGAACGGGTTCTTCCCCTGGGCCTTCAGACGGGGATCGTAGCGGTAGAGAGGCCAGTATCCCACCTCGACGGCGAGTTTCTCCTCCTCCTGTACTTTTCCCATCCCCTTGCGCAGCCCTTGGTTGATGCACGGCGCATAGGCGATGATGATGCTCGGACCGGGATAGGACTCGGCTTCCTGGAACGCCTTCAGGCATTGGTTCATATTCGCCCCCATCGCCACTGAGGCGACGTAGACATAACCGTAGCTCATGAACATTCGCCCGAGGTCCTTCTTCTTTGTCTTCTTTCCGGAAGCAGCGAACTTGGCCACCGCCCCGAGCGGAGTCGACTTGGACGACTGCCCTCCGGTGTTGGAGTAGACCTCGGTGTCGAGGACAAGGACGTTCACGTCCTTGTTCATCGCGAGGACGTGGTCGAGCCCGCCGTAGCCGATGTCGTATGCCCATCCGTCCCCGCCGATGATCCAGATCGACTTCTTGGTGAACAGATTGCGCATCCCGAGGATCTCGTTGAGGAGCGGATCGTCTCCTGCTTCCTTCTCAAGGAGGGAGGCCATCCGCGCGCCCGCCTCCCGCGAGCTCCGCGGGTCGTCCATCCCGGCGAGCCATTCCGCCATCGCCTCCCGCAGTGCGGGAGAGGCCTTTTCCTTCGCCTCCTCGACCAGCCGGGCGAGCCGGGCGCGTCGCGCCTCGAGGGCGAGCTTCATCCCGAACCCGTACTCGGCGTTGTCCTCGAACAGGGAGTTGCCCCACGCCGGGCCATGGCCGTTTCGGTTCGTGCAATAGGGGACGGCCGGGGCCGAGCCGCCGTAGATCGACGAGCAGCCGGTGGCGTTGGCGATCAGCATCCGATCCCCGAACAGCTGGGTGGCGAGCTTGACGTATGGGGTCTCGCCGCAGCCTGGGCAGGCGCCGGAGAACTCGAACAGCGGCTGCAGGAACTGGCTTCCGGTGACGGTATTCGTGTTGACCTTCTCGGGATGGCCGGGGAGCCGCTCGAAGAACTTCCAATTGTCAACTTGATCGAGCTGGGTGGATAGCGGCTTCATTGTAAGGGCCTTGTTCCCCCGCAGCCCCGGGCACACGTTAACGCAGCTCTCGCATCCGGTGCAGTCGAGGGCGCTCACCTGGATTCGGAACCTGAGCCCCTCTAATCCCTTCCCGCGCGCGGGAACGGTCGCGAACCCCTCCGGCGCGTCGGCGAGCTCCTCCTCCGTGGCAAGGACCGGCCGGATCGCAGCATGCGGGCAGACGAACGAGCAGAAGTTGCACTGGATGCAGTTGTCCGGGTTCCACTCCGGAACGTTGATCGCCACCCCGCGCTTTTCGTACTTGCTCGTCCCGGTGGGGAACGTTCCGTCTGGGCCGGTCCAGTCGTACTTCCCGTCGAGCTCCGCGGCGAACGCGCTCACCGGGAGGGAGTCGCCTTCCTGGAGCTCCATCGGGCGCATCACCTCGAGGACCCACTCCGGAACATCCTGTTCACCCTTCTTCTCGTCTCCCTTCGCGTTGGCCCAGGAGGCGGGGACATCGACCTCGATCAGGTTGTCGAGAGCGGCATCGACCGCGGCGTAGTTCATCTGTACGACGTCTTCACCCTTCCGGCCGTAGGTCTTCTTTATCGCCTCCTTCAGCTTGGCGATCGCCTCATCGACCGGGAGGACGCCGGCAAGCTTGAAGAAGACGGTCTGCATGATCATGTTGATCCGCCCGCCGAGCCCGACCTCGGAGGCGATCTTCACCGCGTCGATCGTGTAGAAACGCAGCTTCTTCTGCGCGATTGTCCGCTTGAGGGAGGCAGGGAGATTTCTCTCGAGCTCCTCACCGGTCCACGGGCAGTTGAGGACGAAGATTCCACCGTCCTTGATCCCGGCGAGGAGATCGTACTTGTGCACGAACGCCGGGTTGTGGCAGGCGATGTAGTCGGCGTTCTTGACGAGGTACGGCGACTGGATCGGAGATTTCCCGAACCGGAGGTGCGACATCGTGATCCCGCCGGATTTCTTGGCGTCGTAGGCGAAGTATCCCTGGGCGTAGAGGTCGGTGTTGTCTCCCACGATCTTGATCGCGTTCTTGTTCGCCCCGACCGTTCCGTCTGCACCGAGCCCCCAGAACTTGCACTGGATCGTCCCCTCGGGCGCGACGTCGATCTCCTCCCCGACCGGGAGCGAGGTGCCAGTGACGTCGTCCTCGATCCCGACGGTGAAGTGGTTCTTCGGCTCGTCCTGGGCGAGGTTATCGAACACCGCTCGCACCATCGCCGGGGTGAAGTCCTTCGATCCGAGCCCGTAGCGCCCCCCGACGACGAGGATCTCCCTACCGTACTCCTTGAATGTGGTGGAGACGTCCTGGTAGAGTGGCTCACCGAGTGCGCCCGGCTCCTTGGTCCGGTCGAGGACCGCGATCCTGTTCGCGCTCTTCGGAAGGACGGCGAGGAAGTCCTCCGCCGACCACGGCCGGTACAGCCGCACCTTCACCGCCCCCACCTTCTCCCCCTGGGAGACGAGGTAGTTGACCGTCTCCTCCGCCACGTCGCAGGAGGAACCCATCAGCACGATCACCCGCTCGGCGTCCGGGGCCCCGACGTAGTCGAACAGGTGGTAGTCCCGCCCGACGAGCTCGCTCACCTGGCGCATCGTCTCGGCGACGATCCCGGGGACGGCGAGGTAATAGGGATTCGCCGCCTCTTTCGCCTGGAAGTAGATGTCCGGGTTCTGCGCCGAACCGCGCAGGTGCGGGTGCTCGGGGTTCATCGCCCGGCGGCGGAACGCCTCGATCTCCTCCCACGGGGCGAGCTTCGCCATCTCCTCATAGGGGATGACATCGATCTTCTGGATCTCGTGCGAGGTGCGGAACCCATCGAAGAAGTGGAGGAACGGGACCTTCGCCTTCAGCGCGGCGATGTGGGCCACGAGCGCGAGATCCATCACCTCCTGGACCGAGGACGAGGCGAGGAGGGCGAACCCGGTCTGGCGCGTCGCCATCACATCGGAGTGGTCCCCGAAGATGGAGAGGGCGTGCCCGGCGACGGCGCGGGCCGATACGTGGAAGACGCCGGGGAGGAGCTCTCCCGCGATCTTGTACATGTTCGGGATCATCAGCAGCAACCCCTGCGAAGCGGTGAACGTGGTGGTCAGAGCACCGGCGACGAGTGAACCGTGCACCGCACCGGCGGCGCCGGACTCGGCCTGCATCTCCGTCACCCGGAGGGTCTGGCCGAAGATGTTCTTCCTCCCGTGCGCCGCCCAACTGTCGGCGACCTCACCCATCGGCGAGCTCGGGGTGATTGGGTAGATCGCCGCGACATCGCTCATCGCATAGGCGACGTGCGCCGCTGCCGTGTTCCCGTCGATCGTCATCATCCGTCTATCTCCCATCAGCTTTCCTCCTGAATCAGAATTTACACGCGCCATTGTACTCCCAGGCAAGTTTATCCACAACGGGCTTGCCGCAACGCGGACGATTAGCTAAAGTGTATGCGTAGGGTTGGGATCGTTGTAAGGAGGAGGGTCGAACATGGCTTCGGTTAAGGTTTTGCGCTTTTTATGTCTAAAATTCTCCCGTGCCAGGTACAATCATACTGAATCCAACTGCAAAGAAAGGAGGGTGTGCGATGAAACGCTTGGGGAAGTTCATGTTGCTCCTCGTCCTGGGGCTGACCCTGCTCGTCTCTACAATCGCGGTGACCGGGACAGCGGGCCCAGTCCACATCGGCGGATCGCGCGCCAGCTTTGGCGTTGTGATCGACAGCCCTGGGGGCGGGATCGCACCGTGTTCCACGCCGGTTCACATCGGGGGGAGTTAGTTCTTGAGCGAGGTGTGGCATTATGGTTGCGGGCCTGAAAGTTGTTCGGCGCTGCAACCAAAATGAGCAAGTAGAGCGGAGGCCATCAGCCGAGTTAGAGTTACTTGCTCGTCAGGGGACAGTGGAGGTGACCCGCCAGAGGATAGCGAAAGGGAAGATATTCTACCTCGATGCCGCCAGCGAGTGGGAGGGATTTGAGTTCTTCTACCTTCTCGCTGGCACTCTTTTTGTGAAAAATGAGAACCTGCTCCTCACAGCCGGCGATTATTTCTATCATCATGGCCTTCTCGAACGAGTCTACTTTGAGGTAAAGGAAAACGTCGAATTTCTTCTCGTTTCTTCCCCTCCGAGCTTTCACCTTGTGCGCGAGGAATTCCAAGAGATAATGGCCCTTGCCCGCTCGGTCGAGGAGAAGGACGAGGCGACTGAGGGGCATTGTTCCCGCATCGAGCGATTATCGCTTCACACCGGCGAGCGACTCGGGCTCACCGGAGACCAATTGATCACCCTCTCCTATGCCGCTTATCTGCATGACGTGGGAAAGATCAAGGTGCCGGATGAGATACTCAATAAACCGGGGCCTCTCACCGATGAAGAGTGGGAGGAGATGCGCAGGCATCCTGATTACGGGGCGGAGATGCTCCAGGAGAAGGACTTCCTCAAGGATGCGGCCGAGATCGTCCGCGCCCATCACGAGCGTTACGACGGTACGGGCTATCCCCGCGGTCTAAAAGGAGAAGAGATCCCGATCGAGGCGCGGATCATCTCCGTGGTCGATGCCTACGATGCCATGACCTCGGACCGTCCCTACCGGCGGGCGATGTCGAAGGAAGAGGCGTTTGAAGAGCTGAAGAAAAACGCGGGGACTCAGTTCGATCCCCGCGTCGTGAATGCGTTCCTGTCAGTGATCAAGGATTCCGATGCGTAAGATCCCGCCGAAGGCCAAGCATTTCGCAATCCTGCTCCCCCTCGGTCTCGCGGTCGGCGGGATCGTCGGATACCTGTTCGGCGACCTGCGGTTCGGACTCCTCGCTGGGATCGGGCTCGGGATCCTACTCGCGACGCTGTTCGCGCTCCAAGCCCACTAGAAGTCCTTGAGCAGGTCCTCCAACGTCGGATACCCGATCTCCTGCAGTTCGTAACGGACCCGCGTCGTCGGGACCTTGAACTCGATCAGCCGGGTGAGGTCGATCGGGGTTCCGATCACGACCGCATCGCATTCGACTCGGTTCACCGTCTCCTGCAGGTCCTTGATCTGCTGCTCACCGTAGCCCATCGCCGGCAGGAGCCGTCCGATCTTCGGATATTTGTTGTACGTCTCGGTGATCGAGGCGACGGTGTACGGCCGCGGATCGACGATCTCCGCCGCACCGCACTGCTTGGCGGCGATCGTGCCGGCTCCGTACTTCATCCCGCCGTGGGTGAGGGTTGGCCCGTCCTCGATGACCAGAACCCGCTTGTCCTTGATCACAGATGGGTTCTCCACCATGATCGGGGACGCGGCCTCAATGACCTGAGCACGTGGGTTGACCGAAGCCACGTTCTTGCGCACGAACTGGATGTCGTCGAACGAGGCGGTGTCGATCTTGTTGATCACCACGATATCGGCGGTGCGCAGGTTCACTCCGCTCGGGTAGTAGATGAGCTCGTGCCCGGCCCGGTGCGGATCGACGACGACGATGGACAGGTCGGGCTTGTAGAAGGAGAAATCGTTGTTCCCTCCGTCCCAGATCACGATGTCCGCCTCGGCCTCCGCTTGGCGCAGGATCTTCTCGTAGTCGACCCCGGCGTACACGATCGTTCCTCGGTCGAGGTGTGGCTCGTACTCCTCCCGCTCCTCGATCGTGCACTTGTACCGGTCCAGGTCGGCGTAGGTCTCATAGCGCTGCACCTCCTGTTCCACCAGGTTGCCGTAGGGCATCGGATGGCGGATGACGGCAAGCTTCTTGCCCTTTGCTTTCAGAATATCGGAGACGCGCCGTGTGGTCTGGCTCTTCCCCGATCCGGTGCGCACCGCGGTGATCGAGATGAGCGGCTTTTTCGACTTCAGCATCGTCTCCTTCGTCCCAAGGAGCATGAAGTCGGCTCCGGCGGCGTTGGCGATCGCGGAGCGCTCCATCACGTACTGGTTGGAGACATCGGAGTAGGCGAACACGACGATATCGACGTCCTTCTCCTTGATCAGCTCCTCCAATCTTTCCTCCGGCTCGATCGGAATGCCGTTCGGGTAGAGCTTGCCCGCAAGCTCCGGGGGATAGACTCGTCCCTCGATGTCGGGGATCTGGGTCGCGGTGAACGCGACGACCTCGTAATCGGGGTTGTCCCGGAACACGGTGTTGAAGTTGTGGAAGTCACGACCGGCCGCTCCCATGATGATTACTCGTTTCTTCATCCCATCTCTCCTCTCTGACAAGCGATTATCGCATTATAGCGAGCGGGATGGAAACGCCGCAAGGGGTTGTAAGAAACGGTGATTAAAACTATGATTGTGATAAGATGTCGCTCGCCAATAAGATCACGATCGCTCGCGCCGGGCTGATACCAGCTACCCTTGCCCTCCTCCTCCTGGGCAAGCGGGAGGCGGCCCTCGCCTGCTTCCTCCTCGCCTCGCTCGGGGATGTCCTTGACGGGATCGCTGCCCGCGCGCGCCACGAGGTAAGCCTGCTCGGCAAGGTGCTCGATCCGGCGGTGGATAAGGTAATGTACGCTTCCCTCATCGCCGCCTTTACCTCCATGGGGGATATCTCCCTGACCGCTCTCATCCTTTACTTTATTCCTCAAATCGGCCTTGGAATCGGAGCGATCGTTCTTCACCGCCGCGCCCGGCGGGTGCAAGGGGCACGGCTCCCGGGGAAGGCGGCGGCGGTCCTTACCTTCATTGCGGTGGTCTTCCTCTTCCTCGGCCTCCCCTATCGGGTGATGGTCCTGTATGTGGCGATCGGGGTCGGCTACGGAGCCGCGCTCGATTACCTCCGCGCCGCCTGCTCCCCCGGCCAAGGGACCTCTTCGTAAGGGTGAGTCGGGAACCACGGCGGGATCATGGCCTCGAACCGGACCCGCTTTCCGGTCTTGGGATGAAGAAAGGAGATCCGCCACGCGTGCAGGTACATGTGTTCCCCTCCCTCTCCGTACAACGGATCCCCGACGATCGGATGTCCGATATAGCGGAGGTGGACGCGGAGTTGATGGGTCCGACCGGTGCGTGGCTGTAGGGAGAGGAGCGTCGTCGTGGAAAGGCGAGAGAGGACGTTAAACGCCGTCTGGGCGGGCCGTCCGTTCGGAGTGACTCCCATCACCCGCGGCCGGGCCGGGTCCCTCCCCACCGGGGCGTCGATCAACCCCTCGTCCTCTTCGATCCTCCCTTCGACCAAGCCGAGGTAAATCTTCGTCACCTCACGGGCAGCGAACTGGGCCTTAAGCCGGGAGAGGGCCTGTTCCGTCTTCGCTACCACCAGGATCCCGCTCGTCTCCTTATCCAATCGGTGCACGATCCCCGGCCGAGCCGGGTCGTCGTCCACCGGCAGGGTGCGGGATCGGATGAGTCCCTCGACGAGCGTCCCACCGTCCGTACCTGCACCGGGATGAACCACCATCCCGGCCGGCTTGTTCACCACCACGATCTCGTCGTCCTCATGGATGATCGGGATCGGGATCTCATGCGGGGTGAGGAGGGGGCGGACGGGAGCCGCCCAACCCACCCGCTCTCCGGCCCGCACCCGCCGCGCCGGCTGGCGGCACGGGGAGGCGGAGATGGAGACGAACCCGCCTTCGATCGCCCGCTTCACCTCGCTGCGGGAGACCCCGCGGAGCCTCCCGACGAGAAACAGGTCGAGCCGCAGCCCGGCTTCATCCTCCTTCACTTCGAATTCAGCTGCTTCCATCAACTTTCCTCATCAATTTTGCGGTACATGCTGAGCCCCGTATAATAGTAAAATTGATCGTGAAAAGAAAAAATGAGATGCCCGCTTCGTGAGGCGGATCATCCCGAGCGGGATTTTTCCTTCCTCATGAGCGCAAAAAGGAGTGTGAGCGGGGGCTTCCGCAGGTGATGAGATGAATATCGAGTTCATCGAAGCATTGGAAGAGATGGCGAAGGAGAAGGGGATCACGCGCGAGGAACTGTACGCGGCGATCCGCAAGGGGCTCGCCGTCGGCTATCAGGAGGAGTACCACGTCGATTCCCCAGTCACGGTGGAGATCGACCCCCGCTCCGGAGATATTACGATAAATGGCGAGAGGATCGACAAGATCAACTTCGGCCGCATCGCTGCTAAGCGGGCGGAAGAGACGATCCGCCAGGAGATTACGCGCAAGCGCCGGGAGTTCATCTACGAGCTCTACGTGAACCGGGTCGGGGAGATCATCACCGGCTCGATCCACCGATTCGAGGGGAAGAACGTGTGGGTCAACCTCGGAGAGGCGGAGGCCCTCCTCCCTGATTCAGAGCGAATCCCGGGGGAGCGGTACCGGGCCGGTGGCCGGCTGCGCGCCTACCTCGTCTCTGTAGAAAAGACCCAAGGCGACCCGCGGATCATCATCTCCCGTGCTCATCCAGAGTTCGTGCATCAGCTCCTTCGGCTGGAGGTCCCGGAGCTGGAAGAGGGGACGATCGTCGTGCGGAAGATCGCCCGCGAACCGGGGCGGAGGAGCAAAGTGGTGGTGGAATCACTTGATCCGAACGTCGACCCGGTCGGGACGTGCGTCGGCGCCGGCGGGGCGCGGGTGCGGGTCGTGACGCGAGAGCTCGGGGGGGAGAAGATCGACTTCGTCCGCTACAGCGATGATCCGGCGCAGCTCATCCGTCACAGCCTATCTCCGGCCTCTGTCATCTCGGTGGAGCTGGACGATGAAAACAGAACCGCCAAGGTCCTTGTCCCGGACGACGAGCTCTCCCTCGCCATCGGAAAAGGGGGACAGAACGTGCGCCTGACCGCCAAGCTGGTCGGATACGACATCACCGTTACGAGCCCGAGCGAGGAGGCGGGGAGCTGACCGGCGGCGCTCGCCCACAATGAGAGAGACGAGGGAGCGGCTCTTCCGCAGGCTCTTCCGCTTCACCCGCTACTACGCGTGGTGGGTCCTCCTTCTCACCCTTCTGATCACCGGGGCCGGGGTCTATTACATCCAACAACTCCCGTTGCGCAGTTCGTACCTCGATCTCCTTCCGCGCAACGATCCCCTCATCGAGGAGTATAAAGAGAACGAGGCTTACCTCGCCCAGCTCGATTACATCGCCATCCTCCTCCAGCTTGAGGATCCAGCAGGCAAGACAAAAGCTGAGCGGGAGGCGGTCTTACTCGACGCGGCGGTCAAGATCAAACAGGCCCTGGACGCGGATCCAGAGTTCGCCGAGGTAACGTACCTCGTCGAGCCCTCCCCCAAGATCCCGGATCAGTACCTTCTCCTCTATCAGCTCGACGCCGCCAAACTCGCCCGCATCGAGGCGAGCATCAACCTCGCCCGCCACGCGATCGGAGGAGGCGAGCTCTCCGGGCTCCCTCCGATCGACCTCGCCACCGCCTACGGTCAGATCGAGGAGAAGTTCAAGGATGCGATCTCCTCCGGTGGAGGGGACGGAGTCGGTCTGGGGGAGTCGTCTGAGATCGAACAAGAGTTGGTGCAGCTATCGAACTTCAACCGTGCCATCATCGCGGCGATCGACGGGCTGGACGGACTCGACAAGGTCACGCAAGCGGTCCGCGACCTGACCGGGCTCTTCTCCCCCAATACGGAGGCGGTGGTGCGCAAGCCCGAGGGATTCTTCTCCGCCGACCGCACCGCCCTGCTGATGAACGTCAAGCCGCGCTACCCCTCCCAGCGAGGGGTTGCCTACTGCACCAAGGTGACGGCAGACCTAAACCGCGATCTCGCCCAGCTTGACCTCCCCGGGATTCGGGTCGGAGCGACCGGGCCGTACGTGTTCAACGCCGAGACGAACGCGGTGGTGAACGCCGACATGCACCGCACGACGATCATCTCCTCGGTCGGGGTGTTCCTCATCTTTTTACTTGCGTTCGGGTCCCTGTTCTACAGCATTATCACCCTGATACCGCTTGTGATCAGCACCATCCTCACCATAGCGTGGGCGAAGTTCGCCGTGGGGGGGTTCAACCTGATCACTTCGTTCCTTCCAGCGCTTGTCCTCGGGTTGGGGATCGACTACGGGATCCATCTCATCTCCCGCTATGCGGAGGAGCGGCAGAAAGGTACGTCGTTCAACCGCGCGCTTTACACGGCGATCATCCGCAAGGGGGATGCCTCCCTTGCTGCGGCACTTACCACGGCCCTTGTGTTCATGGGGCTCCTCACCTCGCGCTCCCGTGCTCTGTTCGAGATGGGGGCGATCACCGGAGTTGGGGTTCTCATCTCCTTCGCGATGACGATCCTCCTCATTCCCACCTTGCTCACCCTTGTCCACTTCCTGTTTCGATTTCATCACCGCGAGAGGGTAATCAACTACGCCCCTCGGTTTGCGCCCTACTTCCGCTTTGTGTCCGAGAAGGGGCGAGCGATCTTCACCATCGTCTGCATCCTCACGTTCTTCATCTCGTTCCAGGCAGCTCATGTCCAGTTTAGGTTCGCCAGCGGGGATCTGGTTCCTCATACCCGCAGCCAAGAGGTATTGAGCGAAATCCTCGACAAATTCGGGGCGGAGGGCGCCAAGAGCGGCGATTATTTCACGTTCTTTGCCAAGAACGAGGACGAACTGGAGAATATCGTCGCCCATTTGTCCAAGAGTGATCTCGTTGAGTCGATCGATTCGGCGCGTGATCTCCTCCCGGTGAACCTGTCCGAACAGCAGCAGGTCTTGAAGAGCCTGAATATCCCTGCGTATATAAACCAACTCTCCCTCCTCGACAAAAGCATCACCACTCGAAACGAGACATCGGTCCGGATCCGCACCCTGCTCGCCCAATTTTCCCTTCTTCAGTACATCGCCGCTTTGAACGGGGAGGAGCGGATCGCAAACGAGAGCCGGGAGATCCAGCTCGAGTTGCGCCAGGTGCAGAAGCGCCTCAGTGCCCTGGATGTCCAAACTGCGCACGCCCGCATTGCCGCATTGGAGGATGCCCTCTCCACCCTTGATCAGAACCTGCGCCAGATCCGCGATCTTCCCCCGATCGGGACCCTGCTCCGCGATATCCTGGACGGGCTGCCGGCCGGGATCAGGTCCCGCTACCTTACTGCCGATGGGGAGTACATCATCCGCGCACGGATGAGTCCAGCGATCTATGAGCCAGAGAACCTACGAACGTTTGACAGTTACGCCGCTTCGTTTTCCGATCACTACTTCGGGATGCCGCTCGTCACCGCTGAGCTGGAACGCTATATGCGGCACGACTTTTTCCTGTCGACGATCCTCGCTGCGGTCCTGATCGGGCTAACCTTGTGGCGAAGTATGGGGGGAGTGAGGCGAGCGATCCTCGCCGGGTCGCCGCTGGTCCTCGGATACCTGTGGATGCTCGCCGGGATGCGGTTGCTTGGATTTTCATTCAATTTCATCAACATCACCATCTCGCCGCTCCTCATCGGGGTTGGGGTCGATAACGGGATCCACATGCTCCACCGCTACCTCGAGGAGCGGGCGTTCGATCCCGAGGGGGCGATCGAGCGGAGTGGGCAGAGGACCGCCCTGGCGGTGATCGTCACCTCCCTCACCACGATGCTCGTGTTCGGGTCTCTTCTCCTCGCCCGCACGCCCGGATTGCGGTTCCTCGGGGATTCCGCCCTGCTTGGGATCGGTTTCACCCTCCTGTTCAGCCTCCTGTTCCTGCCCGCCGCCCTGCGCGTGTTCGGGAAACGGGTATAATGGGGGAGCTCGATGAAGCGAAGAGGAGTGACATGAGATGATCGGTTATATCGGCCTTGGTGTTGGGATTATCGCTGCGGTGGCCCTTGGCTATCTGATCGGGCGCATTCCGCGCACAAAGAAGGAGGAAGAGATCATCGCTTCCGCGCAGGAGGAGGCGGAGCGGCTGAAGCGGGAGCGGATTCTCGAGGCGCGCCAGGAGATCCAAGAGATGCGGGAGGAGTTCGAGGCGCGGACGAAGCGGCGCGAGGAGGAGCTTGCCCGGATGGAGGAGCGGATCCTCCAGCGTGAGGACCGGCTTGGGAAGAAATCGACGTACCTCGAGCGGATCGAGGACTCGCTCCGCGCCGACGAGGAAGAGTTGCAACGACTGAAGGAGGAGGGAGAGCGACTCCTTGCTGAGGAGAAGGCGCAGCTCGCCCGGATCTCCGGCTGGACGGAGAAGGAGGCGCAGGAACACCTCCTCAAGCTGGTGGAAACGGAATCACAGCGGTTCTTCTCCCGCAAGGTGGAGGAGGTGGAGCGCCGGGCGAAGGAGGAGGCGCAACAGCGGGCAGCGCGGATCCTCGCCACGGCTGTCCAGCGCTATGCCGGGGAGTACATCGAGGAGAACGCGGTCAGCTCCGTCCCGCTCCCGTCGGAGGAGTTCAAGGGGAGGATCATCGGGCGCGAGGGAAGGAACATCAGGACATTCGAGGCCCTCACCGGGGTGGAACTCCTCGTGGACGACACCCCGGAGATGGTGGTCCTGTCCAGCTTCCATCCCCTGCGCCGCGAGGTAGCCCGGCTCGCCCTCACCCGGCTGATCGAGGACGGGCGGATCCACCCGGCCCAGATCGAGGAGAAGGTGCAGCGGGCCAAGGCGCGGCTTGCCGACCAGATCAGGGAAGAGGGGCGGAAAGCGGCGTTCGACCTCGGGCTCGACCTTCATCCCGAGCTGACTGCGCTCCTTGGCCGGCTGAAGTACCGGACGAGCTACGGCCAGAACCAGCTCGCCCACTCGGTTGAGGTGGCATGGATCGCCAAGATGATCGCCGAAGAGCTGGGGATCGATGCGGTGAGCGCGAAGCGGGCCGGACTTCTGCACGACATCGGCAAGGCGGTCGACCACGAGGTGGAAGGACCGCACGCCCTGATCGGGGCTGATCTCGCCCGCCGCTACGGGGAGAAGTCGGTGGTAGTGCACGCGATCGCCGCCCACCACGAGGACGTCGACCCGGAGAGCGTCCTTGACGTGATCATCCAGGCGGCTGACACCCTGTCCGCGGCGCGGCCCGGGGCGCGACACGAGACGTTCGAGCGGTACATCCAACGTCTCAAGGACCTGGAAGCTTTATGTCGTTCGTTCCCGGCGGTGCAGGAAGCATACGCCCTCCAGGCCGGGCGCGAGGTGCGAGTGATGGTCCATCCCGATCGAGCGAGCGACGAGGTGGCGGCGAAGCTCGCCTACGACATCGCCCGCGCGATCGAAGAGGAGCTAAACTATCCTGGGGAGATCAAGGTGAACGTCATCCGCCAGACCCAGTTCACCCAGAGCGCAAAGTAAGGAGGGAGGAGAGATGGAACAGATGCTCAAGGTTTCATCGCATTCCGATCCGAGTGCGACCGCCGGCGCGATCGCCAACGGAATTCGCACTACCGGGGAGGCTCATCTGCAGGTGATCGGCCCGCGCGCGGTGAACCAGGCAGTGAAGGCAATCGCCATTGCCCGAGGTTACCTGGCAACGAGCGGGGTGGACCTCTACTTCACTCCGGGGTTCGCTAGCATCCGTATTGGGGACGACGAGAAGACGGCGATTCACTTCACCGTCCGCCCCCGCTTCCCCCTTCCCGCCTCGGAGAAGGAGGGGGAGGAGCCGGTATAGGGGAATCTTGCCCGGTGCCGGCGGAACCGTTACCATCTCCGCCGGCATATTATTTTAAAGGAGTGACTTTATTATGTATAAGTTTTTCTCGCGCTATCGAAAAGGTATCATATGGGCTATTGTCCTTGCGTTCCTCCTCGGAGGGGTGGGGCTGTTCGGACTGAACCAGGCCGGGGTCCTGCGCCGCTCCAATCCGGAGGAAGAAGCAGGGCTGGCCGCGATCGTGAACGGGACGAAGATCACCCGCCAGGCATTGGCGCAAGCGACGGACAATCTGCGCAAGCAGTATGAGAACTACTACAGGCAGTTCGGACAGGACACGAGCACCCTGTTCGTCGGGGCGCACGGCGCGCTGCTCAACCTGGAGCTGGAGGCGCAAGCGCTGCAGAACCTGATCCAGGAAGCGATCCTCGCCCAACAGGCGAAGAAGCTGCACATATCCGTATCCAAGCGCGAGATTGAGGATGCATATAACAAGCAATACAACGATATCCTGCAGCGTTACAACCTTACCGAGGATCAGCTCGCCTCCATCCTTCAGGCTCAGGGGCAGACCCTGGAGGGGTTCAAGGCACAGCTGCGCGATTCCGCGGCCCGTCAGTTGCGGAACGAGAAACTGCGAGAGAAGGTGGTCGGTCAGATCGATCCGACCGACGACGAGCTCCAGGCGTACTTCGAGAAGAACATCGCCAAATACGATCAACCCGAGCAGATCCGGGCATCGCACATCCTGGTGAAGGACGAGGAGACGGCGAAGGAAGTGCTGGAGAAATTGAAGAGTGGGGCCGACTTTGCGGAGCTCGCGAAGGAGTACTCCCAGGATCCCGGGACCAAGGACAAGGGCGGCGACCTCGGTTGGTTCTCTCGGGGGAGGATGGTGAAGGAGTTCGAGGACGCGGCGTTCGCCCTGAAGAACGTTGGCGACATCAGCGACATCGTGAAGACCTCTTACGGCTACCACATCATCAAGCTGACCGGGCGCAAACCACACCACACCCCGACGTTGGACGAGGTAAAGGACCAGGTACGAGAGGATTACATCAAAGACGAGACGAACAAGCGGTTCTCTGATTGGTACAAGACGGTGCATGATCAAGCGGACATCGTGATCAAGCTCCCCGAGGTGGAGGCGTACCTGACGGAGCAACAGGACCTGGACAAGGGGATAGCGGCATTGAAGGAGGTCCGAGATGAGGGGACGTCAAGTGATCCCTACATCTCTTACTACCTCGGTCGCGCCTATGAATCGAAGATGAGCCAGGCCGAGCAGGAGAAGAAGTCGTTGGAGGACAAGGAGGACCAGACCGACGCCGACAAGCAGAAGATCGCGGACTTGGAGAAGGAGATCGCGGACTACAAGCAGAAAGCGCTCGACGCCTACATGGCGGCATTGAACGAGGTCGACCCGGACGAGGACTTCTTAAACCGAATTCTCACCCTCAACCCGGATAGCGTCACCGCCCTGTACATCTACGGCAAGCTCCTCGCCGAGCGGGGCGACTACCTCGGGGCGGACATGCGGTTCCATCAAGCGATGGATAAGGACCCCAACTACGTTCCTGCGTACGTCGGCTCAGGGGACATGGCGGTGAAAGAGAAGGTATACGATGCCGCGGTAAAACAGTACTCCAAGGCGCTCGAGCTGAAGCCGAATGACTTTTCCGTCATGGGAAAGCTCGCCTCGGTCTACCTCATAACCGACAAGCTCGACGATGCCGACAAGCTCCTCCAGGAGATGGCGAAGATCGACCCGGAGGACACCCAACTCATCATCTACCAAGGAGATCTCGCCTACAAACGGCTGGTGAAGGCGATTGCGGAACGGGACGCCATCAAGAAGAAGGGGGATCTGACCGCGGACGACCAGGCCAGGCTCACCCAATTGAACAAGGAGATCGATGCGCTGTATGCCCGGGCCCTCGACCGCTATCAGACAGCATCGAACAAGACCGGCTCGCTCGATGTCCTGATCAAGCTGGGGAAGCTCTACCTCGCCTACGGGAAGCTTGATGACGCGCAGAGCTCGTTCGAGCAGGTGGTGCGCCGCTCTCCGTACAAGGTGGAGGCGTATGCCGGGCTGGGGGATACCCTGCTTGCCAAGGGGGACAAGGACGGGGCGATCCAGAACTATCGCACTGCGTTCGACCGCGCGTTCGACAAGGACTTGAAGCGACAGATCGGAGAAAAGCTTGTCGATCTTGTCCCCGACGACATCTCGGTTCGGTACAAGCTCGCTCAGGTGTACGCCGATCAGTACATGTGGAGCGCTGCGATTAAGCAGTACGCCGCGATCCTCGCTCGGAACCCTGACTCGATCGACTCCTACCTTGGGATCGCCGAAGCGTACAAGTGGAAGACCGAATACGACACCGGGATCGACTACTTGGATAAGGGGCTTGCCCACGCGAAGAGCGATGCGGACCGGATCAAGCTGTACGAGAAGCTCGTCGAACTCGATCAAGCCAAGGTCGGGGCCGATAAGCCGCTTGAACAGAAGGGGCTCGACGCCCTGTTCGCCTTGGGCAAGCTCTACCTCGCCCAGGGGGACAAGGACAAGGCGAAGGACGCCCTGGAGAAGCTGGCGAAGTACGATCCCTCCTACAAGACGGACGAGGTAAACGCCCTCATCGTACAAGCGGGGGGGATGGTGCAGACACCCTCGCAGACGGTCGAGTCCACCCAGACCCCGTCGGAGGTGCTCACCCCGGCCCAGCCCGAAACCGAGGTACAGACCTCGAGCAATGGGGAGTAGTAGCTTCGCTGACCTTGTCGCGCTGATCGCGAAGCTGCGGGCGCCGGATGGTTGTCCGTGGGATCGGGCGCAGACGCATGCAAGTCTGCGCCCGTACGTACTCGAGGAGGCGTACGAAGTTATCGCCGCGATCGATGCGCAGGAACCGGACGCCCTCGCCGACGAGCTCGGCGACCTGTTGCTGCAGGTCCTCCTCCATTCCCAGATCGCGGCCGAGGCGGGCGAGTTCACGATCGATGACGTGATCGAGAACCTCGCTGCCAAGCTGATCCGCCGCCACCCGCACGTGTTCGGGGACGCTCCCGGCGACCTTCCCGCGATCAGGAAGAACTGGGAAGCGATCAAAGCCGGCGAACAGGGGCATCGGGTCCATCCCCTCCCTCCCCTGCTCGCCGCGCGCAAGCTCGTGGCCAAAGGGATAGATCCGGCGAACGCATCCTACCCAACACCTGAGCTCGCCGCCGGCGGACGGATCATCGCGGCGATCAAGGCGGCGTGGGACGCCGGGTTCGACCCGGAGATCGCCCTGCACAAGGCGGTCTCCTACCTCGACGGAGAGGGATGAGCGTGCGCGACGCGAGCGTGTACTGGGTTGAGACCTCGGAGGAGGAGATCCACTTCATCGATGCGATCATCTCTGCCTACGATGGCCTGGCGAACGTGCGTCGCGATTACCGGATAAGGGACGGGAAGACCTACTTCAAGGTTTACGTCGGACCGGGATTGGAAAGCGAATTCGAGGAGCTCGTGGCAAGGTTGCGGAAGAAAGCGAAAATCGGGGATGTCTATCGGGACGATGAAGCTTCTACGCCCGTGTGAGACCGCGCGTTCGATCTTCGATATCGATTACCCCCGGCTCTACCGGGCCGGGAAACGCGTGCTCCTGTTCGATCTCGACAATACCCTGGGCGGCCGCCGGCCGCGGCGGCTCGACCCGCAGGTGAAGGAACTGCTGGAGAGGATCACGCAGATGGGGTTCAAGGTCGGAATCCTCACCAACCGCCGGATCGGGACGAACGATCCCGTCATCCATTCTCTCGGGGAACGGTATCCGGTCGTGGTCCGAGCCGGAAAACCGCGGCGCCGCGGGTTCCGCGCGATCCTCGCTCAGCTCGACGCCTCCCCGGCCGAGGCGGTGATGATCGGGGACCGACTATTAACTGACGTGATCGGAGCGAACCGTCTTGGGATCTATTCCATCCGCATCCGTCCCGGCAAGCGCGCCTGATCGTCTTGGCTCGATCCCGTTCTTCGGCTATCATCAACCGGGATTCCCATCTTCAAGGAGGTCCGTATGCACGTGAAGGACGTCGTATCGCTCGCCGATCTGACCACGGAAGAGATCTACGAGATCCTGGAGACGGCCCGCAACCTCAAGCTTGAGCATCGCGCCGGGGTCAAGCATGAGATGCTCGCGGGAAAGACGCTCGCGCTGATCTTCCAGAAGCCGTCCCTGCGCACCAGAGTATCGTTTGAGACCGGGATGACCCAACTCGGGGGGCACGCGATCTACCTCGGGCCGAACGACATCAAGCTCGGACAGCGAGAGACGACCGAGGACATCGCGATAGTGCTGTCCCGCTATGTCGACGGGATCATGGCCCGCGTGTTCGAGCACAAGATCGTCGAAGACCTGGCCAAATATGCCACCGTCCCGGTGATAAACGGCCTGTCCGATCTCCTCCACCCGTGTCAGATCCTGGGCGATCTGCTGACGATATGGGAGAAGAAGAGAACTCTTGAAGGCCTGACGCTGGCGTTCATCGGGGACGGGAACAACGTCGCCCATTCCCTGATCAACGGGTGTGCCAAGGTGGGGATGGACTTCCGCATCGCCTGTCCCGATGGCTACGAGCCGAACGAGGAAATCGTGAACGCAGCCCGCGACATCGGGGGCAGTGTCGAGATCTCCCACGACCCCAAGGCAGCGGCGAGCGGTGCGGACGTGATCTACACCGACGTCTGGGCGAGCATGGGAGAAGAGGACAAGGCCGAGCAGAAGAAGCACGCGTTCACCGGGTTCACCGTCGATGAGGCCCTGCTCAAGTTGGCTGCCCCGGACGCGCTTGTGATGCATTGTCTCCCTGCCCACTACGGCGAGGAGATCACCTATGAGGCGTCGCGCAGCCGCGGAAGCGCGATCTTCGACCAGGCCGAGAACCGCCTCCACGCACAGAAGGCGGTCCTGGCGCTGCTGATGTCCTAGGAGGGAACGTGCCGAAGGAGACCATCGTTGGATCGGAGAACAAAGGGGACTGCCGCGTCCGACTGACACCGGCGGACTCGCTTGCGATCGAGATACACACGAGCAATCCCGATCTGTTTGCCCCCGGGATTGAGGCGGTGGTGACCGAGACCCTGGCCGGGCTCGGAGTGACACAGGCGAAAGTGGAGATCACCGAACAGGGGTCGCTCGACTACGTGATCGCTGCCCGGGTGGAGGCGGCAGCGCGGACCCTGTTCCCCGACCTACCCCCGCTCCGGCCGCAGGTCGCCCGGAGCCCGTCCGACCGCGACCGCCTGCGCCGCACGCGCCTGTACGCCCCGGGGAACAACCCCAGGCTCCTCGTCGGGATCGAACTGCACGGTGCCGATTGCGTGCTGCTCGACCTCGAGGACTCGGTCCCCCCGGCGGAGAAGCACGCGGCGCGGGTCCTGGTCAAGCACCTGCTGGCCACCGTCGACTTCCTTGAAGTCTGGGTGCGGATAAACCCGCTTGCCACCTACGGGACGGACGATCTCGGGGAGGTGATGCTCGCCCGTCCGCACGGGATCTGCCTCCCCAAGGCGGAGTCGGCTGAGGATGTGAAGGGACTGGCGGACGAGCTATCGCGACTGGAGACCGAGCTCGGGTTCGAAGAAGGCTCGACCATGATCATGCCGATCATCGAGACCGGCAAGGGGGTCCTTCATGCCGAGGAGATCGCGACCGCGGACCCGCGCGTGGCGGTGATCGCGTTCGGGGCGGAGGACTACACCCGCGACGTCGGGGCCAAACGCACGCAGGAGTCCCTCCTCTTCCCGCGCTCACAGATCGTCGCTGCCGCAGCGACGGCCGGGATCCAGGCGTCGGACACGGTGTACGCGAACCTGGAGGACGAGGAGGGCCTGATCGCGGAGACAAGGCACATCCGCGACCTCGGGTTCACCGGCAAGGGCGTGATCAACCCGCGCCAGATCGGGCCGATCCACTCCGTCTTTTCCCCGAGTCCGGAGGAGATCGCGGCGGCGGAGAGGATCGTCGCTGCCGCTGCGGAGGCGGAGAAACAGGGGATCGGGGCGATCGCGATCGGAGGGAAGATGATCGACAAACCGGTCCTCGAGCGGGCTCGCCGCACGCTCCGCCTCGCCGGGAAGATCAAGGAGGGAGTCGAATGAAAAACGCGCTCGGCCGTGAGATACCGGACCGGATTGGAGATCGGACCCTGCGCCCGTTCCAGGGCGCGTTCGCCACTACCCCGACCGGGCGGAAGGCCGCTCGGCCGCAGAAGACGGTCCGTCCCGGGGAGAACAAGGTCCTCCGCTCGATCGAAGAGGCGATCGAGGCGACCGGGCTCAAATCCGGGATGACGATCTCGTTTCACCACTCGTTCCGTAACGGCGATTACCTCGTGAACATGGTCGTCGATGCCTGCGCGCGCATGGGGATAGGTGACCTGCGGCTGTTTCCGACCGCTCTCTTCCCGATCCACGCCCCGCTCATCGAGCACATCAAAGCCGGGGTGGTGACGCGGATCGAGGGATCGATGAACGGCCCGGTCGGCGCGTTCGTCTCGAAGGGCGGGGCGCTGAAGCAGCCGGCGGTCCTCCGCTCGCACGGCGGCCGCTGGCGGGCGATCGAGGCCGGCGACGTGCACATCGACGTCGCGTTCATCGCCGCTCCCCAGGCCGATCCGTACGGGAACGCGACCGGGATCAAGGGGAAGACCCCGTGCGGCCCGATCAGCTTCTCCACCGTCGACGCCCAGTACGCGGACAAGACCGTGGTGGTGACGAACGACCTCGCCCCATATCCGGTACATCCATTTGAGATCCAGCAGGGCTGGACCGACTACGTGGTCGTTGTCGACGAGATCGGCGATCCCGAGAGCATCGCCTCCGGGACGCTGCGCATCACGCGCTCGCCCACTCGGCTTAGGATCGCGCGCCTCGCCGCGGCGGCGGTGAAGGCCTCCGGCTACCTGAAGGACGGGTTCAGCTTCCAGGGAGGAGCGGGCGGGATCTCGCTTGCGGCGACGAAGTTCGTCGGCGAGGAGATGGAGAAGGAGGGGATCGTGGGAAGCTTTGCCATGGGCGGAGGGACGAAGCTCCTCGTCGACATCCTCCACCGCGGGCTTGTGCGGACGATCCTCGACGGCCAGGCGTTCGATCTCGATGCGATCGCATCCCTGCGCGAGGACGAGAACCACGTGCTCATGGACCCGGGGCACTACGCAAACTACGACTCGCGCGGCTGCTCGACCTACATGCTCGACGCCGCGTTCCTCGGGGCGACCGAGGTCGACCTCGACTTCAACGTGAACGTGAACACCCATTCCGACGGCCAGCTCCTCCACGGGATCGGCGGGCACCAAGAGGTCGCTGCCGGGGCGAAGCTCACCCTGATCACCGTGCCCACGCTGCGGGGCAGGCTCCCGGTGATCGTCGACCGGGTCACCACGGTGACCACCCCGGGCGAGGTGATCGACGCGATCGTGACCGAGCGGGGAATAGCGGTCAATCCGAGACGGGAGGACCTGCGGGAGAGGTTCGTCGCGGCCGGGCTCCCGGTGCGTGAGCTTGCTGAAATCAAAAAGGAGGCCGACCGGCTCACCCGCCCGCCGCGAAAGCCCATTTTTGGGGACGAGGTGATCGCGCTCATCGAATGGCGCGACGGAACCGTGATCGACACAGTGAGGAAGGTGATAGGATGGAAGTGAAGGATGAAATCAGAAGGATCCTCCCGGAGATCGACCTGATCGAGGATGTGGACCTGCGCGACAAGGTAGCAGCGACGTGGGCCGACGGGCTGCAACGCGGGGGATGGACCCCGGAGGACATCACCCGGATGCCGTTCACCCTGGCAAAGAAGGTCGACATCAACTTCGCCCAGCACGTGCGCAGCGTGACGAAGATCTGCCTTGCCGTGGCCGAGACGTTCGACGAGATCTACAACGGGAAGCTCTCCCTCAACCGCGACGTCCTCCTCGCCGGTGCGCTCCTCCACGATGTGGGGAAGCTCCTCGAGATGGAGGAGGCGGATGGAACGTTCCGCAAGAGCCCGGCCGGAAAGCTCGTGCGGCACCCGTTCTCCGGGGTGGCGCTCGCCGATGCCCACGGGATCCCGCCGGAGGTGCAGCACATCATCGGGACCCACTCCAAGGAGGGGGACCCGTACCCGCGCACTCCCGAGGCGGTGGTCGTGCATCTCGCCGACTTCATGAACTTCGACACGATCGAGGGGTGATCCGAATGGGAATGACGTTCGCGCAGAAGATCCTCGCCCAGAAGGCGGGGTTGGATCATGTGGCCCCGAGCCAGATCGTCACGGTCACCCCGGATTTCTGCATGTCGCACGACAACACCGCCGCGATCTCCAAGATCTTTGCCAAGATCGGCGTTGATCGGGTGAAGGACCCGGAGCGGTTCGTGATCGTCCTCGACCACACCGTTCCCGCCTCGACCGAGAAATACGCCCTCGGGCACAAGGAGATCCGTCAGTTCGTGGCACAGCAAGGGATCGAGCACTTCTACGACGGTGGGGTCGGGATCTGCCACCAGGTCCTGCCGGAGAAGGGGTTCGCCCTTCCCGGGACGCTGATCCTGGGATCGGACTCCCACACCACCACCTACGGCGCGTTCGGCGCGTTCTCCGCCGGGATCGGCCGCTCGGAGATGGCCGTCCTGTACGCGACCTCCAAGATCTGGCTCAAGGTTCCGGAGAGCTTCAAAATCGTCGTCCACGGGAGGCTGCGGGAGCCGGTCACCTCCAAGGACCTGATCCTGCGGATCATCGGCGACATCGGCGCCGACGGCGCGCTCTATCGCTCGGTCGAGTTCACCGGCGAGGCGATCGCGGAGATGTCACAGGCATCGCGCATGGTCCTCTCCAACATGGCGATTGAAATGGGGGCGAAGAACGGCTACATCGCCCCGGACGACAAGACCTTCCGGTTCCTCGAGGGCCGCGCCGTGCGCAAGTACTATCCGGTCTATCCCGATCCGGACGCGGAGTATGAAAAGGTCCTTGAATTCGACGCATCGAGCCTCGGACCCCAGGTCGCCAAGCCCCACACCGTGGACAACGTCTCTCCGGTGGAGGAGGTGGCAGGAACGAAGATCGACCAGGCACTGCTCGGCACGTGTACCAACGGGAGGCTCGAGGACCTGCGCCTGGCAGCGCGCATCCTCAAAGGGAAGAAGATCGCCAAGGGCGTGCGGATGCTCGTTCTGCCGGCATCGCAGGAGGTCCTGCTCGACGCCCTGGCCGAGGGGCTGATCGAGACGTTCGTCCGCGCCGGAGCGCTCGTCCTCAACCCCGGCTGCGGCCCGTGCCTCGGTGCGCATCAGGGGGTCCTCGCCCCGGGCGAGGTATGCCTCTCCACCGCGAACCGCAACTTCAAGGGGAGGATGGGATCGCGCGAGGCGGAGATCTACCTGGCGTCCCCGGCCACGGTCGCTGCGTCGGCCCTGACCGGAGTGATCACCGATCCGCGTGAGGTATTCGAAGGAGGTGCGAAATGATCGAAGGGCGCGTCTGGCGCTACGGCGACGATGTCAATACCGACGTGATCTTCCCGGGAAAGTACACGTACCAGCCGCTCACCCCGGAGGAGATGGCGACCCATGCCCTGGAGGACCTCGACCCGAGCTTCGCCAAGGAGGTAAAACCCGGGGACGTGATCGTCGCCGGGACGAACTTCGGCTGTGGCTCGTCGCGCGAACAGGCCGCGACCTGTTTGAAAGCAGCCGGCGTGGCGGCGGTGATCGCGAAATCCTTCTCGCGCATCTTCTTCCGAAACGCGATCAACAACGGCCTTCCCGTGATCGAGCTGAAAGAGGGGATCGACGAGATCGAAAAGGGAGACACCGTCAAGATCGACTTCCAAAACGGGATCGTGATCCACGAAGGTAACGAATATCACTTCCCTGCCCTCCCCGCGGAGGTCCTCGCCATCCTCGAAGACGGCGGCCTGATCCCGCACGTGCGGAAGGAGTTGGGAAAAGGGTAAATGTCTAATGCAGGTCCAGGCCTTTCAGAAGAACCGAAGATCGACAAATACTGGGAAGGGAAGCGATGAGAGTCAGATACGATGAAGAGACGGATGCCCTCTACATCAAGCTTCGGGAAGGCGAGTACCACGAAAGCGACGAAATCCGCGATGGTTTCATTCTTGACTACGATGTGGATGGCAACATCATCGCCATTGAAATTCTGAATGCCTCTGCCCACCTAGCCCCTGCTGAACTATCCACTGTCAACTTCGAGATTACTCGTCCACTGCTGAAAACCGGCGAGAACAGATGAAACTTTCTCATCGTCTTTGAAAACGGCGGTCTGATCCCGCATGTAAGGAAGGAGTTAGAGAAGGAGTGAAAAGTCGTATTCAGCCCTATCGGCAAATACGGATGGTAAGCAATGGACGATCACAATATTGTTAAGTTCTCGGACTCATACGGTTTAGCTAGCTCTGTTTGGAGCCTTTTCTTTGAGAGCCCGCAAGATGAAATCGAAACTCTGCTCGAGTCTTACTTCCGTCCCTATTGCAGGCATAGAATACGTAAGCTTGCTGAACCACATCGTTGGACGTTGCTACATCATTATATACACAGCCTTTTCTGGGATCTCTATGAAGACTTCGAGCATCACAGTAATGATATGCTTGACTTGATAATCCAGGAATATGTGACCATACTCAATTTCTATGAGATCTCATACCCATCCTTTGTCATCCCAGATGAAACGTCCGATGATTATGAATACAAGGCGAGCACGATCATATCATGTCTCCGGGCGCTATTACCTTCAGTCCGCATTGTAAATGATACTTTTCAACTACTCTTTGGAGATCGTGTATTCTTATTAAAGTTTAACCAGGAGATTGCTCATATCGTCCAAAAATGTGTAACTGTAGAGGGCCATCCAAACTTCGCGGAGAAAGACGGAGTTCTTAAGAGAGTATATCTTCCTCAGTGGTTGAAACGAGCCGTTTTCTATCGTGACAGAGGGAGGTGTGTTGTTTGTGGTAAGGATCTCACGGGCACTGTTTCTAGAGGAGAAGAAGTGTGTAAAGAATGCAATCTAAAAAAGGCTCAACAGATAAAAACATCGGATGTCTATCAGACCCATTGGAACCTCGATAAGGAAGCATTGCAAGAAGCGGAAGCATATGCCCAGGTTCGTATTGATGTATCAAACTGGTTTGGGATAAAGAGAGGGTAAGATCGTCGCAGTCTCATTGGAGTCTACCATTGGATTTTGTGCAGTGACGGGAAGCTCCTGCTCAAGCAGAATGTCTACTTGACGGGGCTATTGGGGAC
>JAGGSO010000064.1 GCA_021159055.1 Candidatus Bipolaricaulota bacterium
AGAAAAAGCGGGGTTTTATTTGAAGCGCCAGAAGGGGAGCCACATGATCATGCGATTGTATCTTGTAAAGGAGTATTGCGAAGTTGGAGGTTAAGCAGTGATGAAAACGAAGAAAATTGCCCATCTTTCTCTGACTATTGAGCGCAATGACGACGGCTTCCTGGCAAATTGTCCGTTGATCCAGGGGGCTTTCGCTGAAGGTGATACCGTCGAGGAAGCCATCTTTAACTGCCTAGATGTGGTTGAGATGATCTTGGAATACCGCGACGAGCGTGGAGGGCAGCTTCCAAAAGCAGTCTAAAAGATTTTAGGGCAGGTGATGCACAGTGGAGTACCAAGAGAGAATAATCGTGGATCCTGAGATCATGCATGGGAAGCCGGTGATCAAGGGAACAAGAATCCCTGTGTACGTCGTCTTGAACCTCCTGGCCGGGGGCATGAGCGAAGAAGAAGTTCTCAAGGAATATCCCGACTTAACCCGTGATGACATTCGTGCTTGTCCGGAATACGCAGCTCAACTGGCTGAAGAAGTCGGGCTTTTATAGGGCTAGGAGAAAGACGTAAGATAGTGAAACTTCCCAAAGACGCGGTAATTTCGCAGGACAAGCTGTTGCGCTACTTGCTGTTGCCACGCGAGGAGAATGATAAGGCAAGGTTCCTCGCTCTAGCTGGCTATACCTTAGCCAACTGGGAAGTGCTGGAGTACGATCTACGGCAACTTATAGCAAAGCGGGAAGTCTCCGGTGTGGAGGCATCGCCATTTGGGACAAAATACGAGGTCCGTGGGAGTCTGACCGGTCCAAATGGAAAGGTTCTGCACGTTGTGACAGTCTGGATTAAACTAGAGGCAACGGGAGAGACGCGGTTTGTGACCTTGTTCCCGGATAGGGAGGTAGCAAGATGAAGATCAAACTCTACCAAAAGGTGGCGTTGACAAAGGATCTGCCGGAACACGGCCTGCACAAAGGTGATGTGGCTGTAGTTGTAGAGCATTTGCCTGCAACCCCGGCCACCCAAGGCAAGGAAGGATACGCTCTGGAGGTATTCAACGCCGTTGGTGATACGATTGCGGTGATCATGGTTCCGGCGACGGTGGTAAAACCCCTCACGGAGGACGAGATCCTCCAGGTACGCTCGTTAAGCACTACAAAGTGAGTGGCAATTGGTGGAAAAACAAACAGGAAATGACGTGATTTTCACCGAGCTTCTAGCCTTCATCGACGCCCGGCTGGAGAAGGTACATACGCCCGATCCTGAGCTGGTCAAAAAGCACAACGCCGATCCGTTGAACAAGGATTGGCAGATCCCGGAAGGCGCACTGTGGGAGCAGTCCGACGTCGTCCACGATCTCCTCGCGTTCCTCGCCGAACAGATGATCGAGCTGAACAAAGAAAAGCAGGCCAAAATTGCCGAATTTCTGGAATGGCTCGAGGTAGAGCTGGATGTCAAGCCAGACAGGAAAGGGAACACCGGGATCGAGGCCCTGACCGGCAAAACCAAGCTCAGAAACTACCTCGGCGACTACCAGAAGGACGAAGAAGCCCTCTCCTTCGACGAGCTGTGGGCGATCCTGCGTAAGAACAAAACCCGCATCGCGAGGAACCTTTCACCATCATTCATGCAGGAGGTGAAACGGGCTTACGCGGAGAGCCTATCCGCTCTTCTTCCCATCAAGGAGAAGCTTCGCCTCACCGACGGCCTCATCGATCAGATCGTCTACCGCCTCTATGGACTTACGGAAGAAGAGGTCAGGATCGTGGAGAAAGAGGCCACCTGAGGATCACCGCACCGTTCGATCAGCGGCTACTCCAACCGTGCATCGGTCCTGAACCATCGATGTGGGAGCATTCCTTCGCTTGAAAAGTTCGCCGAAATAACGGAGGATCGTCCATCAAACCCAAAGGAGGCATTTCTTTGAACCGAATACTGATCATCTTGACCCTGGTGCTGTTGGCGTTCGCTGTAACGGCATTCCCGGAGAGTGCTACCCAAACCCCGTCTCAGCGGGTCGTCGCCACCGTGAACGGGGAGGAGATAACCCAGGAGACACTGAATACCGCGTCGCAACTGAGCCAGATCATTCAATCCCTGTTCAACAGCCACTACCTGTTCGTGGAAACCTTGTTCACAACCGAAGAGGGGAAAAGCTTCATCGACCGCTACCAGCGGACAGTCCTGGATAGGCTGATCGACAACCGTCTCTTGATCCAACAGGCGAAGGCGCTCGAGATCCCGGTCGATGAGTCTCAGATCGACCAACAGGTGACGGCACAACTCAATCAGATCATGCAGCAGAACCAGCTCACCCTCGAACAGATTGACGACATCCTCAAGCAGCGGGGTTCATCCTTGGAGGAGTACAAAGCCGATATCGCTAACAGCGTGCGCGAGCAACTCCTCGTCCAGGGGTTGCAGGCGTTCATCACCAAGGACGCCGGAGTAACCGAGGACGAAATCACCGCCTACTACAACGATCACCAGTCCGACTACACCGACGACTCCGGAACCGTCTCCCCGCTTGCGGATGTGCATGATCAGATCAGGGACGCCCTCTTGCGGCAAGCCAAGTCGAAGCTGTGGGACGACTGGTTCGCCAAGGTGAAGAAGGAAGCCAAGATCGAGATCAGCCTGTAGCGGCATCCGTCGACTCCCCGCCCGCGGTTCCCCCCGTGAGGGCGGGGAGTTCCGCTCTCACCCGGTCAGTCGTCCTTTCCCGATGTGCGGCGATGCAGGGAAGATCTTGATATGAACCGGGACGAGTTCTTGGAACGATTGATCTCGCAGGCGTCGCTCGATACGGTCGACTTCGCCTGTGACCTGGAGCGCGTGCTTGCCGAAGAGGTGAAGTACCTGCGCCGGGTGGTAGCCGCCTGCGCGGAGGAGGAGGCGCTGGAGCGGGACGCCCTCGTGCGCGAGCTGCGGGCCCGCCTCGAGGACAAGGACGCCCAGATCGCCCACCTCATTGAGGAGAATCGATTCCTCCGCGAGACGATCGCACGGCTGCAGCGGGGTTGAAATCGTGTTCCCCATCCATTAGCTTTTCCTCACAATGGGAAAAACCGGAATCAAAGAGCACTTATCGCAGGCGAAAGAGGAGTTCGTCGTCTTGGAGCGGAAGCTGAGCGATCCCGCGGTGATCGCTGATCAGTCCACTTACCGGGATCTGGCCCAGCGCTACGCCCACCTGCGCGATCTGATCAACGTTGGAGAGGAGTGGGTCCGCCTCGCCGAGGCGATCGCTGAGGAGGAGGAGATGCTGGAAGGCGAGGAGGAGCTCCGCGACGAGCTCGCCGAGGCGATCGCCGCCGACCGAGAGCGACTTGAGGCCCTGGAGCGGAAGTTCTACCTTCTCCTCATCCCCCCTGACCCGAACGACTCCAAGAACGCGATCGTCGAGATCCGCGCCGGGGCCGGAGGAGAGGAGTCGAGCCTGTTCGCTGCCGATCTGTTTCGGATGTACGCCCGCTACGCCGAAGCGAAGGGGATGCGGATATCCCTACTCGACTCTCACCCCACCTCGCTCGGCGGGTTCAAGCAGATCGTGTTCGCAGTGGAGGGGAAAGGTGCATACGGGCTGTTCCGGTACGAGTCAGGAGTGCACCGGGTGCAGCGGGTGCCGGAGACCGAGTCCTCCGGCCGGATCCATACCTCGACTGCCACAGTAGCCGTGCTCCCCGAGGCCGAGGAAGTAGAGGTGGAGATAGATCCCAAGGACCTGCGGATCGACGTGTTCCGCTCCTCCGGTCCGGGTGGGCAGAGCGTCAACACGACCGACTCCGCGGTGCGGATCACCCACATCCCAACCGGGATCGTGGTGAGCTGCCAGGACGAGAAGTCACAGCACAAGAACAAGGCGCAGGCGATGCGCGTCCTCCGCGCCCGGCTCAAAGACCGATACGAGCGGGAGAAGGAGAAGGAGCTCTCCGCGACGCGTCGGTCCCAGATCGGCTCGGGAGACCGCTCGGAGAAGATCCGCACCTACAATTTTCCCCAGAACCGGGTGACCGATCATCGCATCAACCTCACCCTGTATCGGCTGGGGGAGATCCTCGAGGGGAACCTCGATCCGTTGACCGAGGCGTTGCGCGAGGCGGCGGCGGAGCAGGCGTTCGAGAACATCGGTTGAGTCAAGCGGATGCTTCGATCAATCGGGTTGATGGGACGATGTCTCCCAAATGATGGCCTCCATCCGTGATGAAACCAAATATCTTTGACTACCTCGCCCTACGGGTTGCGGAGAAGTGGGAGAAGGACATGGGAAGACGCGTGGACGGTTTGTAGATGAACGGAGTAACTCGACGATCGGAAATGCGTCGCTAGCTACAGAAGTTGATTCGCGCTATAATCAATGTTGTTTCACAACACAAAAGGAAGGTGATGGAGATGAAGTGGGCAACGTTTATTCTCGGAACGCTGTTGGTTGGGGTGGTGGCAATGGGGGCACCGCTTTCCCTGTGCGATTACCACGCCCCGCAGACGAGTATGTCCGATCTGAAACTCGCGCTGAGTTACCACTACTTCGATGATCCGGCCTCGGCCGGCGTCGAAATCAACTCGGGGAAGATCGCGCTCGATTATTCGCAACTGTACGATTCCCCCGACTTCGGGTTCACAATAGCCGGAGCGGGCTCGCTCGATCTGAACGGCCTCGCGATCGCCACTGGACTCGGGCAGGGGAGAGGGACGTTCCGCTACTACCTGAGCGATGAGATGCCGGTCTTCGGGTTCGGCGGGGCTGACGCCTCTTACACTCTCGGCCAGGCTGAGCCGGGCGTGAACGTGAGCGTCGGACTCGGATACGGGAGGTTCACCGACGTCACTCCGCTCGCCAAGGCGGTCAAGATCCAGGACGACCTGCTCGCCCTCGGGGCGATCTCCGGCTCGCTTTCCGACGATACCCTGATGGCGGTCGCCACCGAGATCGGCAAGAAGGCGGAGTACGCGACGACCAAGGACCTCGTCGCTGCGATCGAACAGATCATCGAGAAGGAGACCGGGAGCACCTTGGATGCGCGTGCCGTCCTCACGATTGAGGACGACGTTATTGCCACCGGGGACGCAGTGAAGTGTGGCTGGTCGGTACAGGCCGGTCTCGGCTACGAGCTGATCGATCCGACCGGCGGTACCCAGGACCTTCTTCTCACCGTCTCCGGAGACGCGGCATTCGTCGTCAAGCCGGGATCTCAGTTCACCCTGCATGCGAACCTGCACGGGCCGTTCGACATCGTCGCGGAGAACACCATGACGATAAACGCCTCCTGGAACTACCCGTTTAAGGAAGGCATCGATCTGATCATGAACTATCAGCTCCAGCGGGTGCAGCAGGGAGGAACAGCCACCGACTCCCAGTCCGCCACCTTCTCGGTGGCGTTCAACGTCGGCGGGGCGGACGTCTCGCTCCAGCTCGGGCTCGCCAAGGGAGTTGGAGCGACCGATTGGTCCAAGGACTTTACGATATCCGCCGGGATGGACCTGCTGTAGGGCGCGACATTCGGGATCAGGACTGTTCAGGGGGAGCCTGCGGGCTTCCCCTTTTTCTTGTCCATGGAGCTCGTACTCGCTTCCGCATCCAGACGGTTTTGAATGGCGTTCCGCACAGCATTTACATCCGCAGGAAGCTCAATCGGCAGGTTGGGGTAACGGGATTTGACCTCGGCTAGCGTATTTCGCTGATAGCCGACCTTGAAGTCAGTGAACTTGAGCCCATGCGCGGTGGAGATGACGACGACGCGTTGATCCGGCCTGATTGTCCCATTCGCCGCCAGCTTGGCCGCCGCGGCGAGCGCGACCCCAGTCTGGGGGCAGGCATACAGTCCGGCACGGTCGGCAAGAGCAGCCGCGTTCGCCAGTTCATCCTCGCTCGCCTGCTCCACGATCCCATCGAACGCGCGCAGCGCTTTCACCGCTCTCTCGTAGCTCACCGGCGCTCCGATCCGGATCGCGGAGGCAAGGGTCGGCTTTGCCTTCACCGGGCGGTAATCCTTAAATCCAGTGAGGTAGCTTAAATATAAGGGATTGGCCCGCTCCGCCTGGGCAGCGACAAGGCGGGGGAGTCGGTCGATGAGCCCTAATTCCTTCATCATCAGAAGGCCTCTCCCCAGTGCGCTGATGTTGCCGAGATTGCCGGCAGGAATGACGATCCAATCGGGGACTTCCCAGCCCAGCTGCTGAACGATCTCTATCCCCACCGTCTTCTGCCCTTCGATGCGCAGGGGGTTCATCGAGTTGGCAAGGTAGATCTCTTTGTCGGCGGTGATCTCCTGCACGATCCGCATGCAGCCGTCAAAATCGGTATCCAGCCCAAGGACCAATGCCCCGTGGGAGATCGGTTGGGCGAGCTGAGCGGTGGAGACCTTCCCCTGCGGGAGGAAGACGATCGCCGGGATCCCGGCAGCGGCGGCATACGCGGCAAGGGCGGCGGAGGTGTCACCGCTCGAAGCGCACGCCACCGCGCGGATCGGCACGCCTTGAGAGATCAACTGCTTCACATGCGAGATGAGCACCGTCATCCCCAGGTCCTTGAACGAGCCGGTGTGACTGATTCCACACTGTTTGATCCACAGATTGGGAAGGCCGATCTTTTCCCCAAGACGGGGCGCCCGCAGAAGCGGGGTGTAGCCCTCCCCCAAGGAGACGATGTTCTCCGGCGCAATGTGCGGGGCAACCCATTCCCACTTCCCCCATACGCCGCTTGCATACGGCCACTCGGATGAGTGAGCCCGGGCTTCAAACAACTTCTTCCATTCACCTCCTGAACGAGCCTTGAGCGGGCTGAGATCATGCTCCACGTCGAGCAGCCCGCCGCAGTCGGTGCAGCGATAGATAACCTCGTCGTGCGGATAACGGCGTCCGCAGCGGATACATTCAAGCCAAATATCGTTACGCATAATCAACCTCCTACTACGTGGGTGGAAACCCGATGAATGGGCTGATATCCTTGTGCCTCCAATTGCGATGGGGGGAGGGATGCCTCATCCGGTTTATCGGAAAGGCCGAACAGAAGAGCGCCCTGATCACGCCATCGGATCGCCGCTTGTTTCACCTCGTGTGTGATTACGATCTCATCTGTCAAGAGATCCTGTACCAGGGATTCATCATCCATGTATCCCATATGCGAGACGGTCTCGCGGTACTCGTTGCGGCGAAACTCCTTAAACGGGGTAGGATCACCGTCCATGACCGCGGTACGCACGTGTTCGTGCACCCGGCGCACCCCACGCGGAAGGGTCTCCACCCGCGCATCGACCCACGAAAGGAACCCGGTGAAATCCCGCATCCTCCCGCTTCGGATCGCTGTCGTAAGCTCTTCCAAACTGAGAAGGCCGCTTTCCAGAATGAGGCAGATATAAGCGAGATAGTCCTGGTTATCGGTGGTGAAGGGATGAAATTCGGGCTGGTTTAGCTGGGTGTAATTGCGGGTGAAAGAGGCTTCGGAAAAGCCCTCTCCCAACACCTGGAAAATGGTTTCCCGAACCGCCTTTAAGCGGACTTTGTCGATGACATGATCGTTTCGACCGCGTGCGCCAAGGAGCGTCTTATCGAGGTCGATCACCACCACTGTCTGCTCGTCGATTGGAAAATCTCGCGACACGCGGGGGAAGTCCTCGAGCCCGGCCCAGCGGTTGCTGAACACAAGCGTCCCCGTTTCTTCCTCGACCACTTCCAGCCGTGCCGGGCCGCCATCCTCGGCGCCGATGAACGCCATTCCCCTCCATCCTCCAGCCTGGCACAGGTTGGAAAACGCGATCCCATCGTTTACCCGTGTGTCGCCGATGTACACGAGCCGCATAAGCGGCCCGCGATTCCCGTTAAGCTTCTGCGCTTCCCGGAGGATACTGACCACTACCTGGGCATACTCCGGGCTGCTCTTGCGCGGAATGAGCCCGGGGGCGAGCCCGATCCCCTCCCGCAGGCGGGGGAGCCCGGGGAGACGGGGATCGAGCGGGGCCAAGCTACGGTAAACGATGAAATCCCCGAGTAAATCATGCACGCGAGCGCGGCCATAGACTCTCATGATACAAACCCCTTTGCAACGAGCAATTCTCCATTTAACACCGCGCCGCCCGCCGCACCGCGCAGGGTGTTGTGCACGAGAACGACCATCCGCAGATCGAGGATCGAACACGGCCGCACCCGCCCCACTGTCACCACCATCCCGCGCTCCGCGTCCCGATCCTTGCGCGGCTGGGGACGATCCACCTCCGGACGGAGGGCGAGTGGGTGGACAGGAGCGCTGGGGAGCTCGCGCACGGGAGCAGGGGCACGAAACGCACGCAGCACATCCATCGCCTCCTCTACGGCGGGTGGATCCCTGAACCCAATCGACAGGCAGATCGTGTGACCATCGATCACCGGGACGCGGTTAGCATGAGCGCTCACCTGAAAATCCGCCGGCACCTGGGCCTCGCTTTCCACCCTGCCAAGCAAGAGGCGCGCCTCGCGGGCGATCTTCTCCTCTTCGCCAGGAATGTACGGAAGCACGTTCCCGATGATGTCGAGTGCCGGAACACCCGGGTAACCGGCACCGGAGACCGCCTGCATGGTGAAGGCGATGACCTTTTCCACCCCGAATGCATCATCGAGCGGCTTCAGCGCCATGGCGATCCCGGTTGTGGAGCAGTTGGGGTTGGTGACGATGAACCCGGGGAAACCGCGGTTTTTCCGCTGCTCCGGGATGAGCGCCAGATGGTCGGGATTCACCTCGGGGATGATCAATGGGACGTCAGGTTCGTTCCGGAATGCCGATGCGTTCGAGCAGACTGCGTAGCCCGCCGCAGCAAACCGCGGCTCCACCTCCCGCGCCACATCGGCGGGGAGGGCGGAGAACACGATCTTTCCCGGGATGCCCGGTTCCAGCGGGAGGACGGGCATCTCCCGAATCCGATCCGGTACGTCGCCGGGGAGAATGAAGTGGCATGCCTCACCGTAGGGACGGCCGGCGCTCCTCTCCGATGCGGCGAGCGATGCGATCTCAAACCACGGATGGTCGGCGAGAATCTGCACGAACCGCTGGCCGACCGCGCCCGTGGCACCGAGGATTCCTACAGGGATTTTACTTTCCATTGTTGATGACCTCCTTGTGAATCTGCCGCACGGCGGCGATCCCATCCGTGGCCTCAACCACCAGGGAGACGCTGCACTCAGATGACCCTTGGGCGATCGCGAGCACGTTTATCTTTGCCTTCCCTAATGCGCTGAAGATACGCCCGTCCACCCCCGGCGTATCCCGCACCCCTGCTCCCACCGCGGTTATGATGACAAGATCGTTTTGCGCCCAAATACTATCGATGTCCCGGCGGGCGAGCTCATGCGCCAGCTCCTCCTCCAGGCTCGCCACCACCGCCGGAGCGCTCTCTGTGGGAACGGCAAAGCAGATCGACTGCTCGGATGATGCCTGTGAGATCATGAGCACATTGGCGTTTGCCCGCGCCACCGCGCTGAACGTCCGCCCGGCGATTCCCGGCACCCCGATCATCCCCCGGCCCCTGACGTTGATCATGGTAAGATCGTCAATCATTGTGACCGCTTTGACTGTGCCGTCGGTGTTCTGTGGGGTGCGCACGATGCGCGTTCCAGGAGCGTCCGGATTGAACGTGTTTTTCACCCACACAGGAATCCCGCGGTCGATCACCGGCCGGATGGCGCGCGGATGCAGGACCTTCGCCCCAAAGTAGGCGAGCTCCCCGACCTCGGCATAAGAGATGTCTGGGATCACGTGTGCATCGGGAACGATGCGCGGATCGGCGGTCATCACCCCATCGACGTCGGTGAAGATCCATACCGCATCGCTGTCGAGCATCTCCCCCAGGATCGCCGCCGTGTAGTCGCTCCCCCCACGGCCGAGGGTTGTCGGGATCCCGTCTTCGGTTGCCCCAATGAAGCCGGTGACCACAGGAACAACTCCCTTTTTCAGCAAGGGACCAAGCCGGTCGGCGACGCGGGCACGGGTCGGGTCCACAAGCGGCACCGCGTTCTGAAAAGTACCGTCGGTGACGATGAGCTCGGTGGCGTCCACCGCTTCGCTTCGGATCCCCTGCTCGCGCAGGAAGGCGGCGAGAAGGCGCGCGCTCAAGCGCTCCCCGAACGAGACGATCCCGTCGAGCACCCGTGGCGTGAGCTCGCGCAGGACGTACACACTCTCACAGAGGCGCGAAAACTCACTCAGATATGAATCGATCGTCCTTTCGAGTGCCTCTCGCTCCGCCGGATCGGTGATGAGCTTCGTCGCCATCTCGCGATGACGGGTCTGGATGGTATCCGCGATCTCTCGATAGCGCTCCTTGTTCCCGGTTGCCGCGCTCCTCGCTCCCGCGATGAGCATATCGGTCACTCCGCTGAGCGCGGAGACGACGACGACCACGTGATCCCAATTCTTTGCCTCACGGGACACAATCTCTCCCGCCTGGGCCATGGCGGCGGGGGTTCCCACCGACGTCCCGCCGAATTTCATCATCAGGATACTCATCCCTTCTCCTTTCTCAGCTCAATTGCGATTTCGGTGATGTCTTTCAAAACTCCGGACGCGGTGACGCGCGGGCCGGCGCCGGGGCCGCACACGCTGAGTGGTATCTCGCGATAGAATTCGCTTTTGATGACGACGGCGTTCTCCGCTCCATGCAGCCGCGCGAGTGCGCTTCCCTGGTCGACCGCGGTGAGCCCCACCTCCCCGCCCGTCGGGGAGACACGCACCAAGTATCGGAGCGCCTTGCCTTCCCCCCTCGCCTGGGCCGCCTTCCGCGCGTATTCCTCATCCAGCCGTGCCGCAGCCTGCATGAACTCCTGTACCGGTAGCGCGGCGAGTTCCGGGGGATAGAGCGGGGTTACCGGAAGGTCATCCAGCTCGAGCGGCCAACCGGCGGTGCGGGCGAGGATCACGCCCTTGCGTGCGACGTCCATCCCACTCAGATCATCGCGTGGATCGGGCTCGGTGTAACCCGATGCGTGCGCACGGGAAAGCGCGACGGAATACGGAGTCCCGTCTTCCACCTCGCTCAGGAGGTAGCCCAGCGTCCCGCTCACCAGCCCATCGATCGCCGTGATCCGATCGCCGGTATCGAGCAGGGCACGCAGGGTGGAGATCACCGGAAGCCCGGCCCCGACTGTCGCTTCGTAACCCGCACACGGATGGGTATAGAAGACTTTCGCCTCCTCCCACGGCAACACGAGCGGACGCTTATTGGCAAGCACCACCCCGCATCCGTTCGCAAGAGCAGCTATGAGCATCGGGGACGTCGTTTCGGACGCCGTTGCATCGACAACGATCGTCCCTGGCCGCAGGACGGCGGTGATTTCGCCGAGGGACAGAGAGCCCGGTAGTTCGCTGATCGTCCCACCTTCGGATTTGCTGGATAAGATGTACCCCAACTCGGGATCGGTCAATCCATCGGGGTTAACAAACGCTCCGGTGCTGTCCGCCACCCCCAACAACCTGATCATGATTCCCCTCCGCTTCTCGAGCTGATCTCGACCGGCGATGACAAGGTTCACTAGGGCGCGGCCGACCTTGCCCAAGCCAAGGAGGATCACCGGGGCGACCGTCGATTTTCGTGCCATAATCACCTCCCACACGTTCATCACAAAAGAAAAGACCACAGGCATTCGCCTGTAGTCCTCACCATCCGCTTATCCCCTAAACCGGTTCGGTCTAGGAGAAAGCGGACACAAACGTCGTGTATCCTCCGCAAAGGAGGTCGGTAGTAGCTACCCTTCCTACACGTCCGTTTGTGATAACCATAAGATTAAGATACAACCAATTCGCTTGTTCGTCAAGTAAAGCCGGTGGATGCACCGGCACATGATGGGCCCGCTCGTCGTCCTGCGTTTCGGGTTAGTTCGATGCCATTCCGGAGTCTCTGAACCACTCCACCGCGCGGCGGAGGGCCTCGCGGGCCGGGGTCTGGGGGAGGCCGAGCTCCCGTACCGCCTTCCCCGGGTCGAAGAACATGTAGTGGCGCGACATCCGGATCGTCTCCGGGGTCATCCGCGGGGTCGCACCGGTGATGGCACAGATCGCGGCGTTGAGGTAGGAGAGTCCGAGGATCGGGTAGTACGGAAGCCTGATCCGGGGAGCGGCGAGCCCGGTGATCTCGGAGAGGAGTTCGAGCAACTCCCGCATCGTCACGTTCTCCCCGCCGAGGATGTACCGCTCTCCGATCCGCCCCCGGGTCGCCGCCAGGACGTGCCCCACAGCCACGTCCTCCACCGCGACGACGTTCATCCCGGTCTCCACGTAGGCGGGCATCTTCCGGTTGAGGAAGTCCAGGATCACCTTTCCGGTCGGGGTCGGTTTGGCGTCGTACGGGCCGACCGGGAAGCTCGGATTGACGATCACCACCGGGAGCTTTGTTGAGTACTCGAGCGCGACCTGCTCGGCAAGGTACTTGCTCTTCTTGTAGTCACCGATGATCTTCCGCGGATCGACCGGGGTGGATTCGTCGGCCGGGGTCCCGTCATCCCGCAGCCCCAATGTCGCGACTGAGCTCGTGTACACCACCCGCTCCACCCGTGCCTTCAATGCCGCATCGAGGACGTTCCGCGTTCCCGTGACGTTGATATCGTAGATCAGCCGCCGTGGCCGCACCCAGAACGAGTACAGCGCCGCGGCGTGGAATACGAGCTCGCAGCCCTGCATCGCCCGCTGCAGGGAGCCGGGGTCACGGACGTCACCGGTGGCGAACTCGATGTCGAGCCCGTCCAGGTTCCGGCGGTCGGACTCCGGTCGGACGAGCGCCCGCACCTCGTATCCGGCGTCGAGCAGCGCACGGACGATGTTTGCCCCGATGAACCCGGTGGCCCCGGTGACCAGCGCCTTCATTCCCCTCCTATGATGAAGTTATAAAATTCTTTTTGCATCGCAATTATCATAACACGCCCTCGCTGGCCGACCAAATCATCCCCCGGGTGGGAGGGCGTTCACCCGCTCGAGATAGGAGAGGATCCCGTTCAGCAGCCCGCGGGCGACCTTCTCTTGGTACTCCGGGGAGAGGAGAGCCCTCCCTTCATCGGCCGCGGTGAGAAACCCGACCTCGACCGAGACCGCGGGAAGCTTGGTATGCTCAAGATAGAGGGATTGTGGTTTGACTCCGCGGTCCCGCGCCCCGGTGGCGGCGACGAGCTCCTTCTGCACTGCCTCGGCCAGGATCCAGCTCGGGTCGTCCTTGGCCCGGGTATCGTCGACCAGGGTCTCCGCCCCGTGCACTCCCGGATCGGAATAGGAGTTGGTGTGGATCGAGAGGTAGAGGACCGCTCCGGCCGCCTCAGCCGCTCGCAGCCGGTCGAGGTTGGGGACGGTGATATCCTCGGACCGGGTGAGGAACGGCTTCAGCCCCGGTTGAGCGGAGATCAGCTCAGCCAGCCGGGTGGCGATCTGGAGATTGACGTCCTTCTCCAGTACGTCTCCCACCACTCCGCCCGGGTCGCGCCCTCCGTGTCCGGGGTCGATGGCGATCACTACGCGCGGTGCCTCCACCTGCGGGGGTGGGACCGGCTGGGGATGGCGTCGGAACGCACCGGCAAGGGCAAGGCTCCCCACGACGATCGCGCCCAACAGAGCGATGGCCACTATCCCACGTCTGCTCATGTCCCTAGGTTAGCACACCGCCCTCTCCCTGCCTTCGCTCCCTGTCTGCTGCCTCGTTCCCATCCGCCCGTCGTTTTAAACCGACCTTGGTTAAGGGATTATGTAAGGCGCGTGTACCGTTTATGGAGAGGACACTCACCCGTAGACGCGGATCCTGGCGCGCACAGCCTGTCCACCTCGTCCTGGGAGAGCACCACCTCGAGCAGGCGGAGGGTCATTCCGTCCTCCTAGCGGAGCGAAAAGTAGCGCTCGAACCCGGGCGGGCCACCGCGGGGGACAAACTCGCCCGTGGCCTCATCCTGCACGTAGTCCCCGCGGTACTCCCGCCGTGCGATCCGCCCCACCCACTCGAGGAGGGCGTCCACGTCCGATTCGTCGTTGTACACCCCGAAGCTCGCCCGCACCAATCCGGGGAGGTTCACGCGCGAGCCGCGCGCGACCTCGGCTTGGTAGCGCTCGATCTCCGCCGGGGAGACCCCGAGGAGGCGGAGGACATAGGGATGGGCGCAGAAGCAGCCGTTGCGCACCCCGATCCCCCCTTCGAACGCCAGGACAGCGGCGACCAGCTGGTGGGGGATCCCTTCCACTGCGAACGGGACCACTCCGAGCCGCCCTTCCGTCCGGTCCGGGTTCCGATCGCCGTACACCTTGACCCCGTCGATTCCCTCCAGCCCGCGCAGGAGGCGGGAGGTGAGGCGCGCCTCGTGGGCGGCGATCGCGGCGAATCCGATCTCTTCCAGAGCGGCGATCGCAGCGGCGAGGGCGATTGCCCCGACCGCGTTCGGGGTCCCGGCCTCCTCCCGCTCCGGGAGGTGGGCCCAGCGGACCTGATCAGCCGTCACCAGCTCGATCGTCCCCCCACCGACGCAGTCCGGCGTCCCGCGCGCGAACGTCTCGTTCAGTCCGACGAGAACCCCGGTCCCGTACGGGGCGTACATCTTGTGGGCGGAGAACGCGAGGTAGTCGATGTGTTCGGGATCATCAGGGTCTCCCATCGCGATCCTCCGGTGCGGGGCGAGCTGGGCCGCGTCGACGAGGATCTTCGCCCCGGCCGCATGAGCGCGGGCCGCGATCGCGTGGATCGGGTTCAGGTAGCCGGTGACGTTCGACGCCCCACTGATCGCCACCAGCTTGACCCGCTCCCCGTACTTGTTCAGCAGATACTCGAAGTGATCAAGGTCGAGCCCGCCGGCGGCGTTCACTTCGATGTAGTCCACGTCCGCCACCAACCGCCATGGAAGGTCGTTCGAGTGGTGTTCCATCAGGGAGCGGAGGACGATATCCCCGGGGGAGAACGGGAACCGATGCGCCAGCTTGTTGATCGCCTCGGTCGAGTTCCGGATGAAGACCACGGTGTAGGCGTCAGGATCGGCCCCTACAAACCTTCCCACGATCCGCCGCGCCTCCGCGTAGGCGGCGGTGGAGACCCGGCTCTTGAACCCGGCTCCCCGCTCGACGCTCGCGTACCAGCGGAGGAACTCGTTTACCGTCTCCAGCACCGGCCGAAGCGGCGGGGTGGTGGCGGCGTTGTCGAGGTTGACGTACCGGACGGTCGATCCGTCGAGGATGGGTACTTCGGTGTCGATCCCGATGACGTGTTCGCGGACGGTTTCGATTGTGAGAGCGCTCAACTTCCCTCCCTTCGTGTCGGTAGTGTACGCCCGGAGCAGGCCCGGTTACAAGCCCGATCGGGTACAATCCCGGGCATGACAGCCCGAAGGATCGTGGTGGTGGGGACGACCGGGGCGGGTAAGACGATCTCCCCGCGGGAGGCGGAGAGGTGGGCCGCCGGATGAGGTTCACCCAGATGCTCCGTCTCGATCCCGCTTATACCCGCACCGTCGTCCGCCTCGCCTATCCCGTCTCCCTTGGGATGCTCTCGATCACCCTCCTCGGGGTGGTGGACACGGCGATGCTCGGCCGGCTCGGGCCGGCCCCGCTCGCTGCCGCAGGGATCTCGGCTGTCGCTTACTTCACCCTGATCTTCTCCCTTGCCGGGATCGGGATCGGGGTGCAGACCCTCACCGCGCGCCGGTTCGGGGAGGGGAACCACCCCGCCTGTGGCGAAATCCTGACCAGCGGTATAGTCCTCGCCCTGTTCCTCTCCCTTCCGTTCGTCGTCGCCGCGCCCTGGATCGCCGGAGGGATCGCTCCCCTCCTCTCCCGCGATCCCGAGGTAGATGCGCTGGGGAGGATCTACCTTAACTATCGGTTCCTCGGGGCGACGTTCCTCCTTTTGAACATGGTCTACCGCGGTTTCTTCAACGGCCTTGGCGATACGAAGAAGCAGCTCCATTCCGCGATCATCGTCACCGGGGTGAACGTCATCCTCGATTATCTTCTCATCTTCGGGCACGGAGGATTCCCTCGCCTCGGGATCGCCGGAGCGGCGATCGCGTCCACCGCCGCCACCGGGGTGGGAACGGCCTACTTCCTCGTCGTCAGCCTGACGCCCAACCAGCGCGCCCGCTTCCTCCCCTATCGCAGACTCTCCCGCGCTGCGGTGTGGTTTGGGCCGATCCTCCGTATCTCCGTCCCGGTGATGGCGCAGCGGTTCGTCTCCAACGGAAGCTTCTTCGCGTTCTTCTCCATCGTCGCTCGGATCGGTACTCCCGAGCTTGCGGCGAGCAACGTCATCCGCTCCGTACTCGGCCTGTCCAGCATGCCGGCGACCGGGCTGGGAACGGCGGCGGCAGCGATGGTCGGACAAAACCTCGGGGCGGACCGCCCGCAGGCCGCCGAGCGGTCGGCGTGGGAGGCGGTCAGGCTCGCCTCCTACCTGATGGCCGGGATCGGGCTGCTGTTCATCGCTTTTCCTAGGTGGATCTTCGCGATCTACACGAACGATCCCACGGTGATCGCCCTCGGCCGCCTCCCGCTCATAATGCTCGGGGCGACGCAGATCCTGGATGGTATGGGGATCGTCCTCAGCCAGGGGCTGCAGGGAGCGGGGAACACGCGCTACGTCATGGGGGTCGAGCTGATCGCCTGCCTTGTCATCTACCTCCCGGCCGCGTACTTCTTCGGGATCCGGCTTCACGGCGGGATCGTCGGAGCGTGGTCCGGGGAGTTCCTGTACTGGGGGATCTATTCCTTCCTCATGCTCCACAAGTTCCGTGAGGGAAGCTGGAAGGAGATCCGGGTGTGAACCGGACGAATGTCGTGGTTCTCGGGCGGAACGAGGGTAGACTGGTGATGAAATGCGCATCCTACTCATCATCGCGGTGTTGATCGCGATCGTCGCCCCTCACACTGCCGCGGCGGGTTCGTTCAGCTACCGGATCGACGGGATCGGGCTCAGGCTGCCGATCGGGACGAGGATTGAGAGGGAGGACTTGGGGATAAGGATCGAGCTTCCGTTCACCGCGGGGACGACCTTGGTGGAAAAGTACGTCCTGATCGAACCCGCTGCGACCGAACGCGATCTTGGAGATGGAATGGAGGTCGGAGGGATATCGCTGTGGTGCGAGAGCGGAAGCGAGGGGGCAGCCGGTTCGATCTACGATTACGTCAAATGCAGCGCGATCCTGAACGACGGGCGTCGGATTGCGATCACGTTCGTCCTCCACTCCGTCAACCCGGAGATGTTCGACTCCCCTCCCCCGCCGTTCGACCGAGCGCAGGAGGTTCTCCCCTTCTGGGGAATCATCCTCTCCCTGCACGCGCTTCCGTAGATGCACGGCACATGTCCGCGAGCGGGCAGCCGGCACACCGCGGGTTGCGCTTCAGACATCGCTCCTTCCCATGGCGAACGAGAAGGGCGTGGTACTCGTTGTAGAGAGGGACATCCTCGGGGAGGTTTTTCATGAACAGCTCCCGGATCTCCCCGTACGATTCTTCCCCGTTTATCACGCCGAGCCGGGTCAGGATCCGCCGGGTGTAGGCATCGACGACGAAGCTCGGCTTCTCCGCGGCGTACAGGATGATCGAATCCGCCGTCTCCTCTCCGATCCCGCGCACGGAGAGGAGCTCTTCCCGCAGTTTATCAACCGGAAGGGAGAAAAGCTTATTGAGATCAGCGTTGTGACGCGCATTCAGGAAGTCCAGAAATGCCTTCAGCTTCTTCGCCTTCTGGTTGTAGTAGCCGGTGGGGCGGATGATCTGAGCGATCTGCTCGAGCGGGGCACGGGCGAGGGACTCCGGGTCCATGAGCCCGGCCGTCTTGAGCCCGGCGATCGCCAGCTCTACGTTCCGCCATCCCACCTGCTGGGTGAGGATCGCTCCCACGATTACCTCAAATGGCCCTTCCCCCGGCCACCAGTGCTGCGGCCCGTAGGCGGCATAGAGTCGATGGTAGATCTCGAGGAGCCTCTCACGCATGTGGAATCTTGAGATAGTCGAGGATCCCGTCCAGGATCGCCTCGGCTATGATCGACTGGTAGGATATTGTTTGGAGGAGTCGCGCCTCGCGCGGATTGGTGACAAACCCGACCTCGACGAGTGCAGCCGGCATCTGGGCCCGGCGGATGAACAGCGGAGCCCACTTGATTCCCCGGTCCTCCGCCCCGGTGGCGGCGACCAGCTCACGCTGTAGGAGCTCGGCAAGGTGGTAGCACGGGGTATCCCGCCCCTTCGACTCATGCACTAACGTCTCGATCCCAGAGGCGCTCGGGGAGGAATGTGCATTGGCATGGATGCTTACGTACAGGTCTGCCCCGAGTCGGTTCGCCGTGAGTACCCGGTCGGTCGGGTAGGTGTAGGTGTCGTCACGGCGGGTGAGGATGACGCGCAACTCAGGATAGGATAGGGACTTTAAGTAGACCATCTTGGCGATGTCCAGGGTGATCGATTTCTCCTCCAGTCCACCGATCCCGATCGCGCCCGGATCCTTACCCCCGTGTCCGGGGTCGATCACCACCGTGTACCGGTATGACCAGGTCGGTCCGCCGGCGCTGAGGGTGAGGGAAAAAAGGGCGACGACGAGTGCGATCCCGATAAACGTTAACTTGAACCTGCGCGTCAACTGTGTGGTTACCCCCTTGCCGTATCGGGGACTAGGTTAGGAGGAATCTCCCCCGGGGAAAATCCATTCTGTCTTCGGTCGGAGGGACAGGCGCGGGCCCGGGAGGGAGTAAACGCCGGGCCTTGAACGGAACCGGGAAACGGGCTATGCTCATATCCCACTCATGAAGATCAAGCGGCCGTGTGGAGGAAGGATGACGTTAGCACAGCTCGGAGCAGGACAATCGGCGCGTGTCCTCGGAGTCGAGGGCGGCTGGGGGCTCCGTCGCAACCTGGAGCAGCTTGGGATCCACCCCGGAGATATCGTCGCCGTCGCCAGGACCGGTGCGTTCCACGGTCCGATCCTCGTCGAGGTGCACGGAAGCCGGGTCGCCCTCGGTCGCGGGGTGGCTGGACGAATTTACGTAGAACCGATCTAGAAATCTTTTCACACCTTTTTCTCAACATTTCCTTGACAAGCGTATGACCTGTAAGTAGAATCTTAATTGCTCTTGCAAATTATTTGCAATAACTTGATTGAGGAGGTGATCTCGAACTGAAAATTAAAAGACATTACCGTGCCTTAGTGAGGTAAATAAAAGAGTTTACCTAAAAATAGGAGGTGTACAAATGTTGAAAGTAAAGAGATTTTTTCTAATCATATTACTAGGTTTACTAGCGCTCTCTGCGGGGATTCAGGGCATAGCCGGTTCTGAGAAGATAACTCTCTACATGGGTCCCATCCCATTGGCGCAAGAGCTGGAGGCGACTTTTGAGGCGGAGCACGGAGATGTGCTCACGGTGGTCAGTGGGGCGTGGTGCCGCAAGGTCCGTGCCGAGATGGAGGC
>JAGGSO010000065.1 GCA_021159055.1 Candidatus Bipolaricaulota bacterium
ACATTATGGGCAGGTCTTTTCTTACATGCAGGCGCAAAATTATATGTCCAATACAATTTTCCCCTTAATGTAAGTCCCTTAAAACGCATTATTCTATCATGAATGATATTGCTATTATTCCATCCCGAAAAAATCAATGCTTGACCATTACTTTTTAAGTTCCGATAGACACAATCTAATAATTGTGAAATCTTCTCGCCATACTCTTTTACTGTCCACTCCACGTAACCATCTACAACATTCTCTACATTTCTGTGATAATTTCCATTTTTTCCACTGAAATCAATACCAAATGGGGGATCTGTTATAATCAGATTGGCATTAACATTATCCCATGCCACCATATCTCTTATGTGATACATATCAAGCAGGGATTCGAAATCATCTTTATATTCGTGCATTTTCACTCTTTCCTCTATATCATGATTATATGTACATGCAAATATTTAAACCTCACTTTCCTCCTACTCAAAAATCCTATTTAGTCAAAACGGAGTAAGAACCCTCTGGGCTTAAGCCCAGAGATGAATTACTCCACAACATTTTTTATTCCATCCTAGTTGGTATATTGTCCCAAGCCCAACCAGAATATGGTTGTAATTAGCTTGGGCTATATAAAAATGTGAGGTGAAAAAAAATGAATGAATTAGTCCATAGTAGGCACTCGGTCGGATTGAGCAACTACCATATGCAATTCACGCCAAAATACAGGCGCGATGTATTCAGAGATAGGGTGGTTATGAAAAAATGTAGGGAATCATTTAAGGAAGTGGCGAATAAGTTGGGCATAATGATTTTGGCCTTGGAATTCGGGCCAGACCATGTCCATCTTTTCATCGGGAATTGCAAAAATTACAGCGTTCCGCAACTGGCACGTTATTTCAAGGGCTTCTCATCAAAAGTTATAAGAGAAGAATGCCGTGACAATATCAAAAGAAAGTTATGGGGTGATAAATTCTGGAGCAACGGTTATTTTTACGAGGCTGTGGGCAGAATCACAAGCGAAACAGCACAATTTTACATTGAGCGACAACAGGGAAAGCATTGGGTGGATGTTGATTATGATTATTACCAGAGCATTAAAACGGAAGGCCAAACGACACTCATTGATTTTGTCGTTCCAGTATGATACGCTTCGGGCTTTAGCCCGGAGTAGTTAACTCCTGAAAA
>JAGGSO010000066.1 GCA_021159055.1 Candidatus Bipolaricaulota bacterium
GCTCTTCGTTTACTTCCCGCACCGACGGCGAGATCGCTACCCCATTCCCTGCAACATCTTGCCACACACTCTCCCTCATGCATGTCAGGCCTTACTTTTATGAAGGACTAAGAAACTCACGGGCGAGGGCTCGGACTTGACTCCATCCGCCGATGATGGGGACAAGCGTGGCGAGGTATGGCCAGACCCTTTTTTCATTGATGAATACCGGGATGAGCTCGCTTGGGTGATCGATCTGTCCGTGCGCCTCGATCAGGGTGCGGACAGGAGGAGCGGCGAGCACTGCTCCAGCAGTGGCGAGATCCGAGTCGGAGAGGGAGAAGAGGATGCGGCGAGCGGCCAGGCCGAACTCGAGCTCGGTCCCGATCTCCCTCCTCCACTCCTCTTCGTACAGGCGCAGGTGGGAGGCGTCCGTCATCCCGGTGAGTCCGGTCTGTCCCGCGATCCTCCCCGCGATCCGGGCGCAGACCCCACCGGGGTAGAGCCCTCCCCCGGAGAGGGGCTTCACCTGCCCGGCGGCGTCCCCCACCACGATCACCCCGTCGCTGTAGGTCTTCTCCGCCGGGCCGATCGGGATCAATCCCCCGCCGCGGGCCCGCACTCTCCCGGGAAAGTGAGCGGCGAGGAAGCGGGAGAGGAGCGCTTGTACGTCCGTTCCTACAGGTCCGAGGAGGCCGATGCGCAGGACCCCCTCCTCGGCCGGCACCACCCACGCAAATCCATCGGCCACGATCTCGCTCCCCACGAATACCTCCACCTGATCCGAACGGGCAGGGGTGCCCTCCACCGTGGTCTGCGCTGCGGCCAGGAAGCGCTGCGGGGAAGGGAGGGAGAACCACTCCCGCACCGAGCTCCTCGGTCCATCCGCCCCGATGATGACCGCCGCCTCGACCTTATCCTTCCGGTTCAGGATCACCTGGCCGTGGGAGGCGTGCGTCGCACGCGTATGGGTGCGGACCTCGACCCCTGCCGCCGCAGCCTGTTCCAGCCCGGAGCGGTCGAACACCGCCCGATCGATCACGAGCGCCCGCGCATCAGGAGCGGACAGCTTCAGAATTTCTCCCCCGGGCAGGTGGAGTTGTCCCCCCTTGATCCGACGCAGGACGGCGGCGGAAGGGGCATCGAACAGATCAACGGTATGCGGGCTGACAAGGCCGGTGCACTCGCTCGCCGCTCCGGTTCCCTCCCCCTGTTCCACGAGCAGGACGCGGGCCCCGGTCAGTGCGGCGTGACGGGCGGCGAGCGTCCCGATTGGCCCCCCACCGATTACTACTACGTCGTAGCGCCTCATCCGATCCTCTCTTCCTTCGGAGGGCGGGACATGATCTCGTTGACCAGCGCGATCGGATCGGACTTTCCGTGGAGAAGACGCCAGACGGCGTCCGTTATCGGCATGTCGATATCCCTTTCACCGGCCAGCTGATGCACCACGTCCGTTGCGTACACCCCCTCCGCCACCATCGCCATTCCGTCCATGATCCTCTCGATCGACTCCCCCTTCCCCAGTCGGTAGCCGACGTAGCGGTTGGGGACGTGGGGACTGGCCTCTGTAGGGACGGCGTCCCAGAGCGCGGGCACCCCCCACAACACACGCACCTTTCCCCCGAAGGCACGCCCGAACCGGACCATCTCCGCCAGGCCGCGGCTGATCAAGGCCCCGCGCGTGTTGTCCCCGTAGCCGAGCCCGTCCCCGATCCCGACGGCGATCGCGATGATGTTCTTCACCGTCCCGCACAGCTCCACCCCGCGGATGTCCGCGCTCACGTAGACCCGGAACCTCGGGGTGGAGATCTCCCGCTGCAACCTCTTCCCCAGCTCGAGGTCGGCGCCGGCGAGGACGACCGCCGTCGGCATGTCCCGCCCCACCTCCTCGGCATGGGACGGGCCGGACAGGGTGAACACCGGCCGGCCGGGGATGCGTTTCGCAATCACCTCCGACATCGTGCGCCCGGAGCCGCGGTCGAGCCCCTTTGCCAGGTTGATGAACAGGTGTCCGGGACGGACGAGGGGGCGGAACCTGTCCGCGATCTCGGCCACGGCGAACGACGGGACCGCAAGCACGATCGCATCCGCATCCGCCGTTCGGGGAAGCTCGGAGGTGACCTCCAGGTTCTCGCGGGGGAGGGAGACTCCGGGGAGGTAGGGCTTGTTCTCGCGCTCCCGGGCGAGCACCCGCGCCTTCTCCGGATCGCGTGCCCACAGGGTCACGGAATGTCCGCTTAACGCAAGAAGCCGGGCGAACGCCGTTCCCCAGCCCCCTGCGCCGAGGACGGAGAACCGCATCACTGATTTCCGAGCGCGATCGGCATCCTCTCCCCGGCGTGGGCTTCGATCCATGCGGTAGCCACCTCGATCGGGTCCTCGTCCTCTGCAAGGGTGATGTCCGGCTCAATCCCAACTCCCTGCACCGCGCGCCCGCTTGGGGTGTGATATTCACCGGTCGTTATCTTCAATGCCGACCCGTCGGGGAAGTTGATCATCCGTTGGATCACTCCCTTTCCGAACGTCTTCTCCCCGATCAGGATCCCCATCTCGTGGTCGCGGATCGCTCCGGCGGTGATCTCGGCGGCGCTCGCCGTCCCCCCGTTCACCAGCACGGCGAGCGGCAGGTTGGGAATCGTGTTCCCGGTCGACCAGTACGACTCGTCCCCGGATACCCGGTCCTTCACCGTGAGGATGATCCCCTTGTCCACGAACCGGCTCGAAACCGAGATCGCCGATCTCAGGAGCCCGCCCGGATTGTTGCGCAGGTCGAGGATGATCCCGTCCATATGATCCAGATCGAAGCCGAGCAATGCCTTGTCCAGCTCCAACGCGACGTTCTGGTCGAACCGGATCACCCGGATGTAGGCGATCTTCCCGTCGGCGACCGTCTTGCTCGAGACGGAGTCCACCGTGATCGTGGCGCGGACGATCGGGATGTCCTCCTCGGTCCCGTCCTTGTGGCGCACGTGCAGGGTGACGGTCGTCCCCTCCGGGCCGCGGATCTTGACCGAGGCCTCGGACAGGGTGATCCCCTCGGTCGATTCCCCGTCGATCTCCAGGATCTGGTCGCCGGCGCGGACCCCGGCCTTCTCCGCCGGGGTGTCGGCGAGCGGGGCGATCACGGTGAGGACCCCGTCCTTGATCGTGATCTCGATCCCGACCCCGCTGAACTTCCCCTCCATGCTCTCCTCGAACTGCTCGTAATCCTGGGGATCCATGAACTCCGAGTACGGGTCGTCGAGCTGTTGCACCATCCCCTTGAGCGCCCCGTACAGGAGCTTCTGGTCCTCGATTCGCTCCGGCCAGTAGAAATACGTCTTGATGTACTTGTAGACCTGATCCAGGGGGGAGAACAGGCTGTCCGTGCTCTTCTGCGCTCCTCCGAGCGCGATGGCGATCAAAACGAGGAGAATCCCCAAGATCAGTCCACGACGAAATGCCGATCGGTTCATTGAATACATCACCTCTTTGGGATCGATTTTATCCGCTCACGCCGGAGAAGGGAACACTACCCTTCCAGGTACTCCCGCTGGGCCGGGCTGAGACTGTCGATCCGCGCTCCGAGGGCTTCGAGCTTCATCCGCGCCACCTCCTCGTCGATCGCGCGCGGGACCGGGTAGAGCCCGGGGGAGAACGGCCCGTTCTTCGCGATGTAGCGCAGGGTCAGCCCCTGCAGCGCGAACGAGATGTCCATGATCTCCACCGGATGGCCGTCTCCGAGTACGAGATTGACGAGCCTCCCGTCCCCGAGCAGGTACAGGCGGCGCCCGTCTTCCAGGGTGAATTCCTCGATCCCGGGGCGGACCTCCTCCACCCGCACGGCGAGGCGGTGGAGGGCGGACTTGTCGATCTCCACGTCGAAGTGGCCGGCGTTGGCGAGCAACAATCCGTCCTTCGCGTTTCGAAGCGCCTCTTCACCGACGACGTCCCGGCACCCGGTTGCGGTGATGAGGAAATCGGCGTCCTGGATCCCCGCGGAGATCGGGGCGACCCTGAACCCCTCCATCGCCGCCTCCACCGCCCGGATCGGGTCGACCTCAGCGATCGTGACCCGCGCCCCCAGACCGCGCGCCCGCATGGCGATCCCGCGACCGCACCAGCCGTAACCGGCGACGAGAACGGACTTTCCCGCGACAAGCAGGTTTGTCGCCCGCATGATCCCGTCCCACACCGACTGCCCGGTCCCGTAGCGGTTGTCGAACAGGTACTTCATCCGGGCGTCGTTCACCGCAAACATCGGGATGTGAAGCTCCCCCCGATCGGCGAGGATCTTCAGCCTCCGCACCCCGGTTGTCGTCTCCTCGCACCCGCCCAAGACCGGAAAATCGCGTGTCTCATGCCATAGTCCGGTCAGGTCTCCCCCGTCGTCCAGCAGGAGGTCCGGCGTTGCGGCGAGGACGGCCCGGAGATGGGCTCGGTACTCATCGGCCGATACTCCGCGGCGGGCGTGAACCTCGATCCCCTCCTCCTCTTCCAGCGCGGCGGCGACGTCGTCCTGGGTGGAGAGGGGGTTGCTCCCGGTGATGAACACCTCCGCCCCTCCGTCCCGCAGGAGGATCGCGAGGCGGGCGGTCTTCGCCTCGAGGTGGATGCTCATCCCGATCCTGTGTCCGGCGAACGGCCTTTCTCGGCGGAACTCCTCCTCCAACCGGGAAAGGAGCGGCATGTGCGCCCGCGCCCACTCGATCTTTGCCCTTCCTGTGTCAGCCTTCATACTCCTCCCCCTTCAAGCTCAGGTATATCCCGGTCAGTATCGCCGCCGCTCCGATCCCCTTCAACCACGTCAGCCCCTCTCCGAGGATGAGATAGGCGAGGGCGGTCGCCCCGATCGGCTCGCCCAGGGTGAGGACGGCGACCGTTCCGGCGGACAGGTGGCGGAGGGCCCAGTTGATCGTCCCGTGACCGAGGAGCTGCGGCCCGACGGCGAGGAGGACGAGGTACAGGTACTCCCGCCCGGAGAATCCGATAAGTGGAGCGTGCGTGATCCCGGTTCCGACAAGGAGGACCGCCGCCGCTGTCCCATAAGTGATCGTCAGGTAGGGGATGATGTCGACCCGGGGACGGACGCGCCGGCCGAGGATCAGGTAGCCGGCGGCCATCGCCGCCCCACCGAGGGCGAGGAGGTCCCCGACGAGCGCTTCCCCGGTCGCCCGCATGTCCCCCCAGCCGATCACCCCGCCGCCGATCACGGACAGAACGATCCCGGCGATGAGCCACCCCCGCGGCCGTTCCCGTAAGAACACCCACGCCCCGAGCCCGACGAAGATCGGGCTCGTATCCACCAACACCACCGAGCTTGCCACCGAGGTGTATTCCAATGAGCTGATCCACAGGATGAAGTGGAATGCAAGGAACACGCCGCTCCCTAGCCCGGTGAGGAGATCGGCCCGCCGCGGCGGGGTATGCCGCAGCCGCGCTCCCCCGAGCGGGGCGAGGAGGATCACCGCCACACCCAGCCGCCACGCGGCGATGGAGAGTACCGGGATGTCGGGGAGGAGACGGATGAGGATCGCCCCGAACGAGATCGCGACGATCCCGAGCGCGATCAGAGGATAGAGGGTCCTCCGGCTGGTCATCCCTCCGCAATGACGCGCTTGATCTGCGGGAGTGCCTGGCGCGCCGCGATGACCCCGGCTTCGATTCCGTTCTTGACGTCGCTGTAGCAGGGTGGATCAGGGGAGAAATCAGGTTGAATCAAGACATCCGGCGGATAGGCCGTGAGGGATATGGTGCTCATCCGCTTCTGAAAGATGGTCGACATCTGGAACAGGACCGCAAAAACATGGGGGCGGAACCGCTCCCGTGCTTTTTCCCGCGCGATCGCCTTGGTGATCCCGAGGAACCGCTCGCGCAGGTCGGGGAGGGTCACTCCACCGAGCCTCACCTCCTCCGGTCGGACGAGGACGTCGACCGCGATTACGGTGTCGGCTCCGAGCCGGCGCGCCACGTCGACCGGGACCGGGTCCGACACCCCGCCGTCGATCAGGAGGTGGCCGTCGATCCATACCGGGGAGAACAGCCCGGGGACGGACTCGCTCGCCCGGATCGCGGTAGCAAGGTCACCCCGCATGATCGGATAGGGGAGGCCGGTCTCGAGATCGGTCGCCACCGCGGCGTAAGGGAGGGGGAGGTCCTCGATGCGGACGTCCCCGACGAGCTCCCGGATCATCCGCATCACCCGCCGCCCTGAGCTCCATCCCGACCAGGGGAAAGTGGGGAGGAGGGCCTTGGCCACCTTCCCGAAATTGAGGGAATGCCACGCCTCCTCCATTCGCTCGATCGAGACCCCGGCGGCGTACGCACCTCCGACCTCGGCCCCCATGCTCGTCCCCACGACCACGTCCGGGACTATCCCCTCATCCAGGAGGACCTTCAACACCCCAACGTGGGCCGAGCCGCGCGCCCCACCGCTCCCGAGAACGAGCCCGATCCGCTTCTCCGTCAAATCCCGATCACCCCATCTATCCTAGCACAACTCAGACCGATCGGCAAATACCACCGATAAAAAAAGCGCCACAGAGACCCCGTGGCGCATTGACGGATGGTTTGTCCCGGCGATTACTGGCTGATCGCTCCCACCGGGCACTGATCGATGGCGTCCTGGATGCAGGAGGCGTTTGGATCGGCGTCGGGCTTCACCACCGACTTTCCGTCCGGGCCGACCTCGAACACCTCGGGACAGACCTGTGCGCAGATTCCGCAAGCGATGCAAAGATCCGAATCGACTTTTGGCAGTGCCATTCTGTTCCTCCTTATATACGAATTTGGTAGGTAAAATATACCACACCGCCGCGTGCGAGGCCAACCTTGGCGAGCGGGCGTGGTTCCGGTATAGTACGAGAAGCAACCGAACCGGGAGGTAAAAAGATGAAGAGAACGTTGTTGCTGGCGGTGGGGCTGGTCTTGATCCTCGCACCGTTCACCATGGCGGATGAGCTCCAGGACTACATCCAACAGGGGCTTTCCATCTTCCAGGGCGAGGACGTGGCCGTCACGACTCAGGAGGACCTGCAGGCGGGAATCGACGCGTTCCTCGCTGCGTACAACCTCGATCCGACCAACAAGACGGTGCTGAACAAACTCGCCCAGTGCTATTACACATTGGCCGACGCCTTCCTTACCGACAAAGACGCCCAGCTCGCCGCGTACAAGGAGGGCCAGCGCTACGGGGAGGAGAGCCTGCGGGCTGATCCGAACTTCGTCGCGGTGGAGGATAAGGACGGGTTCATCGCCGCGGTGAAGCAGGAGACGGACATCCGCGCCCTGTACTGGACCTACGCCAACTGGGCGCGCAAGGACGAGTTCGACAAGCTGGGCGCGATATTCCGCAACGATCCCCCCAAGTTGATCGCCCTGATCGAGCGGGCGCTCGAGGTCGACCCGAGCTACCTCGTCTACGGTGCGTACCGCTCCCTCGGCGCATTTTGGGGCGGGCTTCCCCGCATGCCTGCGGGAACCTACCGCAAGAACCTGAAGAAGGCAAAAAGTTACCTATGCAAGGTTGTGGACGATCCGGAGAACTGCTCCGACTGCGCTGATTGTCCGATCGATCCCTCGGTGAACGACTACTTCGAGAACCGCCTGTTCTACGCGCAGTACTACTTGATGGAGGCGGGAAAGTGGGATGCCGCAAAGGCGATGCTGGAAGAGATCATCGCTTCCGATCCCGGCGATGTCTACGTCCTGTACAATCCCCTCTGTCAGACTCGGGCGAAGGCCCTCCTGGAAGAGGTGAACAAACACGTAAAGTGAACGACGGGGTTCACGGCCGCGGGAAAACCCCGCGGCCTTTATTTATTCCAGGACGGGGATCTCAGCCGGCCTGTCTCCCTGGCGGCGCGCCTCTACGAGGGAGTGGATCTCCTCGAACCGGGCCGTGAACGCCTCTAACAGCTGGGGAATCTCCGTCAGGGTTGTCACCACCGGTTGGACCGGTTTTGTATCGCGGATCCGTCGGAAGTTCGGGCTCAAAAGGCCGCTTATGATGACCTCGCAACCGGGAAGCTCCCCCAGCACTCCCTTCATCTTATTCGGGTCGGCGTGTCTCCGCTCCTCCGGTGAGGTGTTCGGCTTAGTCTCAATCAGTGTATAGACCCCATCTTCGTTGATCTCGTAGATCCGAAATTCGGAACAGTCGCCGAAGTGTTTCCGCGGGACACGTCCAGCATCGCAACCGATCGCAACGCGGATCTTCCGTTTTCCCATAGCATTCTCCTTTCTTTACGCAATCGCCCCGGTGGGGCATGCGGAGGTACAGACGCGGCAACCGCGGCAGGCCTTGGGATCCACCACGGCTTTTCCGTCCTGGAGGCTGATCGCGCCGAGCGGGCAGGCACGGGCACAGTTCCCGCACCCAACGCACTTTTCCGGATCAACCTGTACTGCGCGCGATTCGCCCCCCGCTTCCACGGTTCCACTCCCTTGCCAAAACCGCCCGGCACGGCGGCGCATCCCCCGTCCCATTCCTCGTCCCATTCCGCGTCCTTGTCCGCGCATCATCTCCTCCTTCGATCTTTAAAGTATACATCCGTTCACTTGCCAGTTTCACGTGCGGTCCGGTATACTGTTCGCAAGGCAGGGATCACGAAAGGAAGTGAGGTTTGGTGCATACGGTCGGAGTGAGGGAGGAGGACCGCTACGCTTGGGAGCGGCGGGTTCCACTCGTACCCGCAGACGCGGCGGAGCTGCAGAGAAAACATGGGATACGGGTGATCGTCCAATCCTCCGAGAAGCGCGCTTTCCCGGATGCGGACTACCGCCGCGTCGGGATCGAGGTGCAGGACAGCCTCGATGAAGCCCCGGTGATCTTCGGGATCAAGGAGATCCCACTCGAGCGGCTTGAGCCGGGGAAGACGTACGTCTTCTTCTCCCACACCATCAAGGGGCAGGCGTACAACATGCCGATGTTGCAGCGGATCCTCGACCTGGGCTGCACCCTGATCGACTACGAGAGGATCGTGGATGAGAACAACCGGCGGCTGATCTTCTTCGGGAACTACGCCGGTCTGGCCGGGATGATCGAGACCCTGTGGGCGTTCGGACGCCGGCTCGCCTATGAAGGGATCGATAATCCGTTCGACTCTCTCGACCGCCCCCTCGCCTATCCTGACTTGGATACAGCCAAGGCCGCAATTGCGTCCGTCGGGGAGCGGATCGCCCGTGATGGCCTTCCTTTCCCGCTTGTGATCGGGTTCGCCGGTTACGGGAACGTCTCCCGCGGGGCGCAGGAGATCCTCTCCCTCCTCCCGGTGGAGGAAGTCTCCCCGGAGGAGCTCATCGGGTTTAGCCCGAGCTCGAACCGGGTCGTGTACAAGGTCGTGTTCAAGGAAAAGGACATGGTCGCGCCGGTCGATTCGGGAGCAGAGTTCGATCTAAAAGAGTACTACACGCACCCGGAGCGCTACCGCGGCGTCTTCGCGCGTTACCTCCCGCATCTTGACATCCTGGTCAACTGTATCTACTGGGAGCCGCGCTACCCCCGGCTCGTCACCAAGGAGTGGGTACGGGAGAACTATCCCGGCGCGCGGCTGCGGGTGATCGGGGATATCAGCTGCGACGTGGAAGGGGCGATCGAGGCGACGGTCAAGGCGACCGAGCCGGACAATCCGGTGTACGTCTACGATCCGGTGCAGGACCGGGCGATCGATGGGGTGGAGGGAGACGGGCCGGTGATCATGGCGGTGGACATCCTCCCGAGCGAGCTTCCCCGGGAGGCCTCCATCCATTTCAGTTCAGTGCTCAAGCGGTTCGTACCGGCGATCGCGGCGGCGGATTACGGGGTCGAGTTTTCGCACCTTGCTCTCCCTCCGGAGCTGAAACGGGCGGTGATCGTCCACCGCGGCGCCCTGACCCCGGATTACCGCTATCTAGAGAAGTTCTTGCGAAAGGAGTGAATTTGAAAAAGGTACTCGTACTCGGAGCCGGACTCGTCGCCGGTCCCCTCGTCCGCTACCTCCTCGACCAGGGGTTCGAGGTGACGGTCGCCAGCCGCACGGTGGCGAAGGCAGCCCGGTTGATCGGGGACGCGAAGAACGGAAGAGCGCTCCAGCTGGACGTACACGATGAGCAGGCGCTGGGGGATCTGATCGGAGAAAGCGATCTTGCGATCAGCCTCCTCCCTTACGTCTACCATCCGCTCGTCGCGCGGGGGTGTGTGGAGCGAAAAAAGCCGATGGTGACAACCTCGTACGTCAAGGACGAGATGCGCGCCCTCGACGGCGCGGCGCGGGACGCGGGCGTGATCCTGCTGAACGAGATCGGGGTCGACCCCGGGATCGACCACATGTCGGCGATGGAGGTGATCGATCGGATCCGGGCTGAAGGGGGAACCCTCGTCAGCTTCGCGTCTTGGTGCGGTGGTCTTCCCGCCCCGGAGGCGAACAACAATCCATTCGGGTACAAATTCTCTTGGAGCCCGCGCGGGGTCCTCCTCGCCGGGAAGAACCCGGCCCGCTACCTGCAGGACGGGAAGGTGGTGGAGATACCGGGAGAGGAGCTCTTCTCCCATCACTGGCCGGTGGAGATAGAGGGGTTCGGGACGCTCGAGGGCTATCCAAACCGGGACTGCCTCCCCTACATCGATACCTACGGGATCCACGGAGTGGAGGGGATGTTCCGCGGCACCCTCCGCTACCCCGGCTGGTGCGAGACGATGCGCAACATCGCCAAACTGGGGTTGCTGGACGAGACGGATGCCGACCTGACAGGGCTGACGTACGCCGGATTAATGGGACGACTGATCGGTATGGACGGACCCGCCGGGCCGAAGGACGTGGCCAGCTTCCTCGGGATCCCGGCCGACTCGCCGGTCATCGACAAGCTCGATTGGCTTGGGCTGTTCAGCGATGAGCCGATCCCTGCGGATGCGCGGTCCCCGCTCGACGTCCTCGCCGGGGCGATGCTCCCCCGGATGCAGTACGCCCCAGGGGAGCGGGACATGCTGGTGATGCAGCACGAGTTCCGCGTTCGTTACTCTGACCGAACGGAGCGGATAACCGCGACCCTGGTCGACTACGGGATCCCGAACGGTGATTCCTCGATGTCGCGGCTGGTCGGGCTCCCGGCCGCGATCGGGGCGAAGCTGATCCTGACCGGGAAGATCACCCTCACCGGGGTACAGATCCCGGTCGTTCCGGAGATCTACAAACCGGTGCTGGAGGAGCTCGAGGAGATGGGGATCAAGTTCTCCGAGAAGAAGGAGGTGATCTCCGGCTGAACGCGAGGCTGGGGTTTCCCCTCGGCGCAAGCGTCGAGGGGTTCTTTTATGACCGCGCTCCGGAGGAGCGGGTGTCCGTCCTTGCCGCTGCCCGCGGGATCACATCCATCGGCCTCGGGGTCGAGCTGTGGCGCTACCGCGGGGAGGGGGATCCCGGGATCAGCGACGTGGAGGAGCTCAGGAAGGTATGCGCCGAAGCTCCGTTTGTATCCCTGCACGCCTCCTCGGAGCACTGGAACTGGGACCCAGAGGGGCTGATGGATGAGATCTCCCTCGCCGGCGCCCTCGGCGCGCGGACGCTCGTCCTGCACAAGGAGAGCTTGGGCCTGCTTACCCCCTCTTCCCGCCCTGACATCCCCGCGATCCGCCGCCTCGCTGCAGCGGCCCGGGCCGTCGGGGTGATGATCGCCCTGGAGAACGGGCGCGATTCGATGTGGGCCCTCGACCTCATCCTCGACTCCCTCGGAGACGACCCGAGGGAGACGAACCTCGGGATCTGCATCGACGTCGGACACGCCAACATCTCCCAGGACGCTGGTCGGCAGCCGATCATCAATTACCTCGAGCGCTACCGCGGCCAGCTCATCCACCTCCACCTGCACGACAATCGGAATGAGCGCGATGACCACCTCCCGCCAGGGGCCGGCGCGATCGATTGGCGGATGGTCCTGGACACCCTCGCCCGGATCGACTACTCCGGCCCCGGAGTGCTCGAGATCCACTCCGGGGGAGACCTCATCCGGGTCCTGCAGCGAGCGGTGGATTTCCTCCGCGGTTAGCTACGGAGTTACCGGGCGGTGCATGAACGGCGGTTATCATCGGGGCGACGGTGACGTCGAAGTTCACCCTGTCCAGAGCGGGCGAGATCCTGCCTGCAACAACACAGGACGGCGCGCATGGGACCACTCGTTACTGTTCACCGGACAAGCCTCCCCTGGAAAGGGGTCGCGTTACCTCGCCAGCGCGCCGGGAACCAGGGATAAACTTAGCGGCATGAACCGATATCCGGTTTTGTTGACCGTCTTGCTGTCGGCCCTCCTTTGGGCGGGTGGAGCAGCGTTCGCGGCGAACGCGTTCGGCTTTGGGGTGGGAGTGCCCGATGTCTACCCGATCGACTGGGCGGAGTCGTTCCCCTACCTCTCCGCTGAGGTGTTCGCCGATTCGAACCTGTCCGTGCTATTCACCATCGGGACGTATCCAGCCGACTTCCCGACTGGATTCGAGACCGGGGCGAGCCTCCTCGCCAAGGGGTGGAGCGGGCCGATCGCGATCTACGCCGGGGGAGGGACCTCCGTGTACTGGAACTGGATCGCGGCGAGCTCGGCGTGGAGTTGGTCACCGTACATGAACATGATCGCCGGGGTGCAATGGCGGATCCTTGAACCGCTCGCGATCTCGTTTCAGGTCCGTTCCCTCGACCCGATCCCCCTCACCTTCACCCTCCATCCGGAGTACTCCCTCGGGGTGAGCCTCGTCTTCGGCCGCAGCCTCCCCCTCTCTCCCCAGGTGGATCAGGTAACCCTGTGGATCATCGTTGGACTGGGCGTCCTCGCCCTCGTTGCCTACTACCCCCGCACCTGACCTCTTCTCGGTATTGACTTAGACGTCCGTCTAAATTAGACTACCGTCTAAACCGGTAAAGGGGGAGTCGGTGAAGACGAGGGAACCGAGGCGGCTGATCTGGGATTCAGGCACGGCCTACGATTTCTTTCAGAGCCTGCTCGTTCTGCACCAACCGGGCCGGTTCGGAGTGCGGGGGGCATGGACAGCAGGGATGCGCGCCCGCCTCACCCCAGCGGCGCGCCGGACCCTGGAACAGGCTCAGAGGGCGATCCGTCCCCCGGTACACTGGATCTACACGCTTCCGCCTCCGAAGGACGTCGAGACCGCGCTATGGAGCCTGAGCCAGATCCCGGCGGAGAAGCGCCTGGCGACCCTTGCCCTTCGCTACGATGACCCACCCGCGGACGTCGCCGAGATGTTGCAGCGGATCGCAGCGCAAGGGAAATGGGGAAACGATGATCTCGCGCTCCTCCGCGCCCACCTCGAGACGCGGCACCCGAACCGGAAGCGTAGTCTGAGCGAGGAGGCCTGCTCTGAGATCCTCGCCGTCTGGGCCCGGGCAGGAGAGTTCGGGGAGGAGTACTTAACAGCGCTGCGCAATTACCACGATTCCTTCTTCCACGAGGAGGAACGGCGGATCTTCCCGGCGCTGGAGGCGGCGCTCGCACGGGCACAGGCCCTGGCGGAACAGCTTCCGCTCCCGGACCTGCTTGAGGAGCTCTCCCAAGGGGTGCGGATCGATGAGCCACTCCTGGGAGAGGAAGTTGTCCTCGTCCCCTCCTACTGGATCACTCCGCTTGTGATGCTCGTCTCCATCTCATCAACCTGCCGGCTCTGCCTGTTCGGGGCACGGCCGGCCACCGATTCCCTCGTCCCGGGAGAGACGGTCCCGGAGGCGCTCCTGCGGGCGCTCAAGGCGCTCTCTGACCCGACCCGGCTCAAGATCCTTCGTTACCTGGCACGGGCTCCCCTCACCCCGACTGAGCTGGCGCGAGAGCTCCGGCTGCGCACCCCGACGGTGATGCACCACCTGCATGCCCTCCGCCTCGCCGGGCTGGTTCAAGTCATGATCGGAACAGGGGAGGAGCGCAAGCGCTACGCCCTCCGGCCCAATGCACCGGCCGAGGTGGGGAGGATGCTCGCCGCGTACCTGGAGGAGGACCGCTGATGCGCGGGCTGGCTAGCTGGCTGTGGCGCTACCGGGGCCGTGTTCTGGCCGGGTTCCTCTCCCTGCTGGTGGTGGACGGGGCCGGGCTCATCGTTCCGCTCGTGATCCGGGACGCGATCGACCGCCTCGCCCGCGGCGAAGGCGGGGTGCTTCGCAGCGGGTTGTACATCCTCGGGCTGGCCGCGATCGTGATGGTCTTCCGCTTCCTGTGGCGATACTTCTTCATCGGGACCGCCAGGCGGATCGAGCGCGACCTGCGCGAACGGCTGTATGAGCACCTCGTCAAGCTCTCGGCATCGTTCTACAACACCCACAAGACCGGCGAGCTGATGGCGCACGCCACCAACGACATCGATGCCGTCAGTCGCGCGTGTGGGTTCGGAGTCCTCACCATCGCCGATCCCCTGTTCATGATCCCCGTGGCGATCGGGATCATGCTCTCGATCGATCCCCGCCTCACCCTGTACGCCGTGCTCCCGCTCCCCGTCCTCACCGTGTTCATGCTCGGGTTCGGGCGGGTGATCCACCGCCGGTTCGAGGCGGTGCAGCAGGTCTTCTCCGAGGTGATGGAGAAGGTGCGGGAGAGCGTCGCCGGGATCAGGGTGATCAAGTCGTTCGTGCAGGAGGAGGGGACGGCACGCGACTTCGCCCGAGTTAACGAGCGGTTCGTCGCCAAGAACATGGCCCTGGTGCGGGTGTGGGGGCTGTTCGAGCCGCTGATCGAGCTCCTCTCCGGGGCGACGCTGGCGATCGTACTGTGGCTCGGCGGGATCGGGGTGATCCGCGAGTCGATCTCCCTCGGGGACTTCGTGGCGTTCACCCAGTACCTGACGATGCTCACCTGGCCGATGATCTCCCTCGGCTGGGCGGTGAACATCCTCCAGCGGGGGAGCGCATCCCTCGATCGGATCAACCGCCTCCTTGCTGTCCCGCCGGAGATCACCGATCCACCGGTCCCACGGCGGCCACGCGGGGCAGGGATCGAGATCAGGAACCTGACGTTCTCCTACCCGGGCGGGAACGGGGATCGACCCGCCCTGTCCGGGATCAATCTAAGCATCCCGGAGGGGGCGACTCTGGGGGTCGTCGGGCTGACCGGGGCCGGGAAGAGCACCCTCGCCCATCTCATCCCCCGCATCTTCGACCCGCCCCCGGGGACGGTCCTCATCGGTGGGGTCGACGTGCGTGAGCATAAGGTGGCCGAACTGCGCCGCCTGATCGGGTTCGTTCCCCAGGACCCGTTCCTGTTCTCGGCCACGATCCGGGAGAACATTGCGTTCGGAAACCCGGATGCATCCGAGGAGGAGATCGTGCGGGCGGCGACCTACGCCGGGATCCACGATGAGATCGCCGCGTTTCCCGATGGCTATGACACCGTCGTCGGGGAGCGGGGGATCGCCCTGTCCGGCGGGCAGAAACAGCGGGTGGCGATCGCCCGCGCTCTCCTCACCGCCGCTCGAATCCTGATCTTCGACGACCCCCTCTCCGCGGTCGATGCGGAGCGGGAGGCGTTCATCCTCCGCAATCTGCACGAGTTCTTCCGCGGCCGAACCGCGGTCGTCATCGCCCATCGCCTCTCCGCGGTGATGCACGCCGATCGGATCATCGTCCTCGACAAGGGGCGGATCATCGAGGAAGGTACCCATGCGGAGCTCCTTCGCCGGGATGGGCTTTACCGGCGGATCTGGCGACTGCAGCAGGCACAACAGGAGGTGTCCGATGCCGCATGACGCGCACGACGACGAAGTCCTGGGCAAGGCGTTCGACCTGCGGCTGATGCGGCGCCTCCTCCGGTTCCTCGTCCCGTACTGGCGGTGGTTCGGAATATGCGTGATCCTGATCCTCATCCTCACCGGAATCCAGCTCGGACTCCCCTACATCACCAAGATCGCGATCGACGAGTTCCTCACCCTCCCGAACGCGGTCGTCACCCTCTCCGCCCCGCCCGCCGTCGGGGATGCGATCGACCTCGGGAATGGGCGTTACCTCGTCGACCTGCGGAAGGTCGATTCCGAGACGCGGACAGGGTGGGAGGAGGCCGGCGCCCTTGGCCAGACCCGATACCTGTTCGTCGCAGACGGCTCGCCGGGCGCGGCGGTGGCGGAGGAGTACCCCGATCAGTTCTCCCCCATCTCCAGCGGGTGGATGATCTCCGCGACCGAGCTTCGCGCGCTTCCACCCCAGGCGGTGACAACGTTGCGCGGCGAGGCCATCTCCGGGGTGATGCGGCTCGCCGTCCTGTTCGCGTTCGCCCTCTTGATTCGGTTTGTGTTCGGGGTAGGGCAGGTCTACCTCCTCCAGCTGACCGGCCAGCGGGTGATGTACGACATGCGGCGTCAGATCTTCTCCCACATCCTGCGCCTCCCCCTCTCCTACTTCGACCGCACCCCGGTCGGCCGGCTCGTCACCCGGGTGACGAACGACGTCGCGGCGATAAACGAGATGTACACCTCGATGCTCGTCAACCTGTTCCGCGACCTGTTCCTGATCGTCGGGGTGCTGGTGATCATGTTCGGATTCGATTGGCGCCTCGGGCTCGTCGTGCTCGCCCTGTTCCCGGGCATCGTCCTGGCGGCGTTCGAGTTCCGCAACCGGGTTCGCGTCGCCTACCGCGCCGTCCGCCGCCAGATCGCGCGGTTGAACGCCTACCTGCAGGAATCGATCTCCGGGATAAGGATCATCCAGGTGTTCGTCCAGGAGGCGCGGGCCAACGCGCGGTTCCGCGAGATCAACGTCGGCAAGTACCGCGCCGACATGCGCCAGCTCCTCACCTTCGCCGTCTTCCGGCCGTTGATGAGCTTCCTCAGTTCGTTTGCGATCGCCCTCGTGATCTGGTACGGCGGGCTGCGGGTGCTGGGCGGGAGCCTCTCCCTTGGTGCCCTGACCGCGTTCATCCAGTACGTGCGGATGCTGTTCAACCCGATCCTCGATCTGGCTCAGGGATACAACGTCCTCCAGGGCGCGATGGCCGCGGCGGAGCGGATCTTCCTCCTCCTCGACGAGCCGGAGGAGGACCGCGGTGGCGGGATAATCCCCGATCGGTTCGAGGGGAGGATCGAGTTCCGCGACGTATGGTTCGCCTACAAGGATGAGGACTGGATCCTGAAGGGGGTTTCGTTCACCGTCTCCCCGGGGGAGCGGGTGGCGATCGTCGGGCCGACCGGAGGCGGGAAGACCACGATCATTCGGCTCCTCCTCCGGTTGTATCCGATCCAGAAGGGAGAGATCCTGATCGATGGGATCCCGATCGAGAAGTACGATGTCGGCTTCCTCCGCCGCCAGATGGCGGTCGTGCTGCAGGACGTCTTCCTGTTCTCCGGGGATATCCTGACCAACATCCGGCTGTGGAGCGACATCCCGGAGGAGGATGCGGTCGCCGCTGCCCGGTTTGTCAGCGCTGACTTCGTCGAGGACCTCCCCGATCGATACCGGACCGAGGTGAAGGAGCGGGGGGTGACCCTCTCGTTCGGGGAGCGACAGCTCTTGTCGTTCGCCCGTGCGGTCGCGTTCAATCCACGCATCCTCATCCTCGACGAGGCGACAGCGAGCATCGATTCCCACACCGAGGATCTGATCCAGCGATCCCTGGAGAAGATCATGACCGGCCGCACCTCAATCATCATCGCCCATAGGCTATCCACCATCCGCGCCGCGGATAAGATCCTCGTGGTGAGCAAGGGAAAGATTGTGGAACAGGGAACACACTCCGAGCTCCTTGCCCGCAGAGGGCTGTACGCCGCCCTGTACGAGCTTCAGTTTGCTGCGGTGGAGTGATCGCTCCTGTCAGAGCGGGTATAATGTCGCCGAGATGAAGATCGGACTGAGTTTGGGGAGCGGTGGAGCGCGCGGCTACGCCCATATCGGGGTGCTCCAGGTCCTCGAACGGGCCGGGATCAAGGTAGACCTCATCAATGGATCGAGCATCGGGGCGATCGTCGGCGGGGCGTACGCCCTGTACCATGACTCCAAGCGGCTCGTCTCCCTTGCGACGGAGGTTGTCTCCCGCGCCCATGTCAACTACTACAGCATCTTTCAACACGCCCAACCGGACAGGCATCCTCACCTGCGCGATTGGCTCCTCAGCGCTTTGTGTGACTTCACCGCCCTGCGCACTTCCGTCCTCTCTCATCGCACCAATCGAACTGCGCTCTCCTACCTGTTCGGGGAGTACAGGTTTTCCGACACCGCGATCCCGTTCTCCGCAGTGGCGGTGGATCTGATCACGGGAAAGCCGGTGGTGATCCGAGAAGGCCGGTTGCGGGACGGGATCCTCCCTTCGATCTCGATCCCCGGGGTCTTCCCTCCAGTGGAATGGGATGGGATGCTCCTCACCGACGGTGGGGTGCTGGCCGACGTTCCGGTGCGGGAGCTGCGCGCGGAAGGGGCGGAGTTCGTCATCGCCGTCCGGCTGGCGGGGGAACCGCCGGCGCCCTACAAGAACGGATTCGACCTGCTCACCACCGTGGATTACCTCAAGGGGAAGCGGCTCTCCGATTGGGAAGTCGAGATGGCCGACTTCCTCATCGAGATCGAACTTCCGGGGTACGATCCGATGCGGTTCGACGACTCCCGCACCGCGATCGAGCGTGGGATAAGGACAGCGGAGGCAGCCCTCCCTGGGCTCCTGCGGAAGTTGGAGGAACGAGATGCCTGACGGAGTGACCGTCGTATTGGGTGGGGTCGGGATCCGCGGGATCGCCAACATCGGTGTCCTCAAGGTGCTGCGGGAGCAAAAGGTGCCGATCAAGCGGATCGTCGCCACCGGGGTCAACGCGGTGATCGCGGCCCACTTCGGCCTCGGGCGCGACCTCGACTCGTTGACCGAGCGGTTCACGGCGTTCTTCGCGGAGAACCACCGCTACATGTGGGGCCTGGAGAGGCTCTCCGGAATACCACGGGAGGCAGCCCGGCGGGAGGCGGGGAGCATCGACTATTTCCTGCGCCAGCGCCTGTTCTGCGCCGTCAACATGCGGCGGGTGAGCGTCCTACCCGGCGAACTGGTGGAGGATAACCTGAAAGTCCTGTTCGGGGACCTGACGACGGACGACCTTGCAATCCCGGTCGCGATCTGCGCCATCGACCTTTCCACCCAGGAGGAGGTCCTCCTCTCAGGGGGGCTACTCCGCGAGCTCGTTCGAGTTGGGATCGCCTTCCCCGGCCTGTTCCCCCCAGCACGGATGGAGGGGCGAGAGTACGTCAGCAGCGTCCTTTACTGCGAGCTCCCTCTCGGGCGCCTCACCGAGGCGGACGCCCCGATCCTTGCCGTCGACCTCCCCCAGGTTGCGGGTAAACATAAGCCCAAGTCGCTCCTCGAGGTCCTCGCCCGGGCTGATGAAGTGCGAAGCCAAGCCGTCAAAGAGCAGCTCCTCGAGAAGAAAGCGGATATCGTAATCCGGCTCGACGGGATCCGCCGCTTCCCCTGGGGCGGGTACCGAAGGATCCCCCAATTAATCGCACGCGCGCAGGAGGAGTTCGCGGAAAAGCTTCCCCATGCCCTGGCCGGGATCACTCCTCCTGTTTTGGAGGAGAGCTGACCTCGATCCTGGCGGCGGGTTGCTTCTTCTTTCCCCCGCGAAAAACCTCGAACAGGAGAATGATCCCGACAGTGATCGCCGCGATTGCGATCCACGGGATGTCAACGGCGTAGTGCTTTCCTACCCCCAGACCACCGAGGACGATCCCGAAGATCAGCCCGAGGACGTCGGTCCCCCATCCCTGAGCCTGCTTGTACAGCGCCGCGGCGATGAGGAGCCCAGCCGCGATGAGAAATCCGATCCAATCTATTCCTTCCCGATTGATCAGGAGGAAGACTCCGAAAAGGAGCAACAAGATCGCCCATACGAAGCGGTCAACCTGCCCACGCGTCGGTTTTGCCATCTAAAGATCACCCGCGGTTAGCTTACAACAAATCATGCCACCTCGTCAATGATTCCTCAACTGCTGTGGCCCTCCTGAAATAGCTCGTTCCGGGCCGGCAGGGGCGATCCTGTTCCAAAAACGAGGGCGAAGATTTATCCTTTC
>JAGGSO010000067.1 GCA_021159055.1 Candidatus Bipolaricaulota bacterium
GCTCAAGCCGAGCAGGAAGTGAGGCAAGGTCGGGTTTGCTAATGCGAGAAATGTTGGAATGTAAGACTAGACCTTCCAGCTCCGTCAACTATTCCTTGTTAATCGCCGAGCAATTAAAATATCTTCCAAGGCTCTAAATGTGATAGTCTGCGGTGGGCTGAATTCAAGCATGTCCAGTTGCTTCCAATACCAACGTCGGCGGGGTATCGGCCAGCCTCGATAATAGCTTAATACTAAAATGCCCTCCGGTTTTAGTACGCGCCGCAGTTCACGTAAGAGCATCTCGGGACGAGGTAGAGTCCCTAATAATCCGATGCAAAGCACAACGTCAAATTCACGGTTAGAAAAAGGGAGAGAATTGCGAACCTCCAGAACTCGAAACTCTACTCGTGGACTGAGACCGCGCCGGCTCGCCTCGGCTTTGGCCTTAGCTATCATTCGCGGTGACTGATCAATTGCCACTATCCGCCCGCGAAACCCGGGTATCGCAGCGATTGTGAGTGGTAGCTTGCCCGTAGCCGTTCCCACATCCAAGATCGTCTCGTTTCCCTGTAACACGAGTGCGTTAATCACCTTGTGCCAACGTTCTGTCTCACCGTCTCCACTGTAGAGGTAAGGTCCAAAGCGATCGTAAAGCCAATACATGAGCTTCTTCCCAAAATAGCGCCCATCCGTGACGACCACAAACAAGGCAGTCAGTCCCATCATTCCCAAAAAGGCGAAGATGATCGACATCATCAATTGATCACCCAAGATCACAGTGCTTGGATCAAGAATGCATACTCAAGAAAGCCAGAACTACTATGAAGACAGAGAGAGCTGCCCTTACCAAGTGATGAACTATGTTGATCTTACCATACATCTTCAGCCCGTTGGTTACTGCTAGAATGTGTATCCCAACCAATCCAATCAACAACAAGTAAAAGGCCAGCCATGCCTTTCGCGCCACAAAAACAGCAGAAACAGTGGTCAGAAATCCGCACGCAACCATACCGATAGCTATCCAAGCCGGAATATTCTTAGCTTTTACCTGAATTATTCCTGCAAATACGGTAAAAGCTCCATAGAAACCAGCCAGAAGAGCTGCAATAAGTACTAACATACTCACCTCCCGCCTCCTCACCGAGTTAAGCGATAAAGAAATCTGGATATGCGACAGGAATCTTGCACTAGTCTACCGACCATTTCGCGCTAAGACAACCACGGCCCGTATGGGGGTCGCGTCTTGCATTTCAACACTAGATTCTAATAGTTATTCGCATTTACTGCCCTTGTGCACGAAATTACCATTTCCAGAAATATGAGACCGCCGGACCATAGCTTCCTTTACCCAGCCAGGGAAAGGTAAAACCTCGGTGCGGAAAATCGCTTGTAAAACTTTGAAGGCGGGACAGGCTCACCTCGCTAAAGCCAGGAAGTAACCAACGCGTTGCCCGCTGGAGTTGCGATATACTGATGCAGGCTGTAGTCTATCTTTTATGTTCGGCCTCTAACGTGAGTAGTGGAGGTGAGTATCATGCGAAACTACCGGTTTTCCGTTGTTATCGAGAAGGACAAGGATGGATACTATGCGTTTTGCCCAGAGTTACAGGGGTGCTACACTCAAGGCGACACTTATGAAGAGGCATTAGCCAACATCAAAGACGCCATCCGCTTGCATGTGGAAGACCGTCTGGCAAGTGGGGAAGAGATCCCAGAAGGGGTTTCCATCAGCCTTACTTCTTTGGAAGTAACTGTATGACGAATGATAGGTTACCGCGACTTACCGCGGCTGAAGTGATTAAAGCGCTGAAGCGTGCTGGGTTCTCTCTTGCCCGTCAAAGTGGGAGTCACAAGTTGTACAAGGATAAAGAGGGCAAAAGGGTGACGGTTCCTTATCGTTCCGGAAGGATTCTCCATCCCAAGGTGTTAAAAAGCATCCTGCGGGATGCCGAGCTGACTGTAAAGGAGCTTAAGGACCTATTGGAGTAAAAAGACCTTTAAATCGGGCAAGATCCAGAAGTTTCGCCTGCGTGGGATAGCAAGGAAGGCGTTGGAAGCGGGTAATCTCACCAAGCTCAAGCCGAGCAGAAAATGAGGCATGGTCGGGTTCGCCAATGCGAGAAATGTTGGATTGCAAGACCTCGTACATTACCCGCCGAGATGGAGAGAAGCTGTTCTCTCGATTTGTCTCGTTTACACTTCAGTGTGGATGGAGACGAATCTTGGGTGGGCAGGTCGGTGCAAGACAGGAACGGTGGTACATTAGTTCATGGGTCAGATGGACCGCCCTCCCGCAAGCCCGGACAGTATCAAGAGCGCAGCTTA
>JAGGSO010000068.1 GCA_021159055.1 Candidatus Bipolaricaulota bacterium
GCCATCAGGGCGAGGAACGCGATCCGAACCGGGCTCGGCCGGAGGAGGTTCTCCCGCACGGTCTCCCACCTGAACGGGGTGAGCTCCTGGGGATGCACCTCCTGCAGCCGGCACGCCTCGCACGGAGCGATCCCGATTCGGTTGGCGATCCAATCAGAGATCGCTCCGAATACGATCCCGGCGAGGAACAACCCTCCGAACAGGATCAGTGCCTGCTTCGGAAACAGCGATAGCATCACGTAGGATTCGTCACCGGAGGTGGCGATCATCCCTCCGACGATCGCTCCGAAGCTGATCAGCCCGTGTACGTACAGCGAGACATTCATGAACGCCCCCAGGCATCCCGGGGTGGCACCGAGGAAGGAGGCGAGGACGTACTCCCGCCACTTTCGTCCCTGGAGGGCGGTCGTCATTCCGCCACGGGTGCGCACGTTCAGCCAATCGACGAACACCATCATCGAGAAGACGAATATCGTTATCGTCACCGCATCGCGGAATATCGCGAGGATGTGCATCCCTCACCTCCTTTCAGATATGATTCGGATCGGCTCACGCCTTCGGTTTGAACTCTTCGATCGCCTTGCTCAACTCGGCGACGTGAGTCAGGGCCGGACCGCCGCCCATCAGAATCGCCACCGTCGCTGCCTCCCACAGCTCCTTCTCCGTCGCCCCGGCCTTGAGTGCGCTCTGCGTGTGCATCCCGATGCAGTACTTGCACCGGGCGGTGAGGGCGGTGGCAAGCGCGATGAGCTCCTTGGTCTTCACGTCGAGCGCATCCGGTTGGAAGACCGCGTCCATAAACTGGGAGAATCCCTGGATCTCATCTGGTACCTCTTGGGACAGCTTCCCCATAGCCCGCTTGACGTCTTGTATCGCGTCTCTCATTTCACCCATGGTGAACCTCCTTTATCGATTTAATGGATTATAGCCGCAATGCCACGGGCGAGGAGTCCGATCAACAGCGCCGTACCCGTCGTCACCCCGAGCACCAGGGCGGTCTTCCTCCGTCCGAGCTCGCGGATCAAGACCGCGATCGTCGCCACGCACGGGATGTAAAACAGGACGAACAGGGTGAACGTCATCATCTGCCCCGGTGACAGGACGCTCGCCACGTCCGTCGTCCCCAGGGCCTGGAACAGCATGATCAGCGTCAGTTCCTTACGGAAGACCCCGAAGATCAGGGTCACCCCGAGGCTCGCCGGCAGTCCCAGCGACCAGGTGAACGGGAGCAGGGCGAGGTTTAAGTAGTGATCGACGTGCCCGTACTCGAACAGGCTGAGGAGGATGCTCCCCCCGATGAGGAGCGGCCAGGCAAGGAGGATGAACTCGCGTGCCTGGATCCACACCTTGGTCGCGATCACCCGCACCGACGGGACCTTGTACGATGGGATCTCGAGGATCAGGCCCGGGGTGACGCGGGGGAAGAGCTTGGTCATGACCTTCCCCGCGATCGCGATCACCACCAGGTTCACGATGTAGAGGAGGAACGCGTATCCCGGCCCGAGGAAATAGCCGACGAGCCCGAAGATGACGATCGTCCGGGCCGAACAGGGGACCATCACCGCGAGAAGAGCGGTGATGAACCGGTCGCGGGGAGAGTCGAGGATCCGCGTCGCCAGCACCGCCGGCACGCTGCACCCGTACCCGAGGATGAACGGGATCACCGATTTTCCGTGCAGCCCGATCTTGTGCATGAACACATCCATCAGGTATCCGGCACGGGGGAGGTATCCAATGTCCTCGAGCAGGGCAAGCCCAATCCAGAATGGGACGAGGTAGGGAAGGACGATCCCCACCGCCCCGGCGATCCCCTGGATCAGTCCCTTCAGGATGAAGAACCAGACAGTGGATTCAGGAATAGCACCAGCAAGGGCATCGATCGACCGGTCGAACAGGCCCATCATCGGAGTCTCCACCAACGCCCCGACCTTGAACACGACGAGGAACAGGGAGTACATGATCGCTCCGAACATGACATAACCGAACACCCGGTGCATGAGGAGCCAGTCGAGCCGGTCACGGAGCCCGATCGTGGGCTTCCCGATCGTGGTCACCCGCTCGTAGAGTTCCATCGCCCGGGCGTGGCGCTCGGCGGAGAGGACCTCCTCCCCAGGACGACCGCGCATCTTCCCGAGCTTATCCCGCAACCGGGCCGCCTCGCGGTAGATCCCGTACGAGTTCCGCTTAACCCGCTCCAGGCACTCGGGATCCCCGTCGAGGAGCTGGATCGCCACAAGGCGGGGCGGAACGTCGAACCGGCGCGCCATCCCGCCCTTGAGCTTGTCGGTCAGCTCGGCGATCACCTCCTCCACGTCAGCGCTGTAGGTCGGCGGGGGAGGTGGATCTCCCTGAGTCGCCGCCTTGATCGCTTGCCCCGCCGCTTCCTTCACTCCGATCCCGCGCACCGCGATCGTGGGGACGACCGGAACGCCGAGCTCAGCGGAGAGGGCATCCGGATCGATCTCGATCCCTTTCCGCTTTGCTTCGTCGAGCATGTTCAGGCACACGACGGCCGGAATCCCCATCTCGAGGAGCTGGAGGGTGAGCTCGAGGCTGCGGGAGAGGAGGGAAGCGTCAACGACGTTCAGAACGGCATCGACTTTTCCACTCCGCAGGAAGTTGCGCGTCTCCGCCTCGGCGCGGTCGACCGGCGAGAGGGAGTACGTACCGGGAAGGTCGATCACCTCAGCGCGCTTCCCGTTGATCAGGGTCTCGCTTTTCAGGTACTCCACCGTCGTTCCCGGGAGGTTCGACGTATTCGCCTTGTACCCGACGAGGTGGTTGAAAAGCGTACTCTTCCCGCAGTTCGGTTGGCCCACAAG
>JAGGSO010000069.1 GCA_021159055.1 Candidatus Bipolaricaulota bacterium
GGACCGGCTCGGCGTCCGATCCTCCAGATTGGCAGCCACATGTCCGTAACAAGGAGCGTCGCGACTTTCTTGCCCGCCGATTCAAGGACCCCAACGATGAGTTGGAGCTTGTGATCGTGCGGGACATGTGGCTGACCGGCTTTGACGTTCCCTGTCTGCATACGATGTATATCGATAAACCCATGAGCGGCCACAACCTGATGCAGGCCATTGCCCGGGTAAATCGCGTGTTCCGTGACAAACCGGGTGGGCTGGTAGTGGACTATCTGGGCATTGCCGATTCGCTCAAACGCGCGTTAGCCGTCTATGCAGAAAGCGGCGGCCGTGGCAGTGCGGCCATCGACCAAGACGAGGCCGTGGCGGTGATGAAGGAGAAATACGAAGTCGTCCAGGGCATCCTGCACGGCTTTGACTACCGATCGCTACTCACGGCAGACACCGCCGCCCGCATGCAGGGCGTTGCGGACGCCATGGAGTTTATCTTGGGGCAGGAGGACGGCAAGAAACGCTATTTGCAGGCCGTGGCGGCGCTGTCTAAGGCGTTCGCCCTGGCGGTGCCCCACGAGAAGGCGTTGGCCATCCGCGATGAAGTGGGTCTCTTCCAGGAGATCCGGGCTTCGCTCGTCAAGGCGACCGTAAGTTCTGCAGAACGCACGCCCGAAGAGATTGAGGCGGCGGTGCAGCAACTGGTTTCGAGGGCGGTTTCTGGGCGCGAGGTGGTGGATATCTTCGCGGTCGCAGGGCTCGACAAGCCGGACATTTCCATCCTGTCGGACGAGTTCCTGGCCGAGGTGCGGGCGTTGCCGCAAAAGAACCTGGCGGTGGAGACGCTCAGGAAACTTCTGCAAGACGAAATAAAGGTGCGGCTGCGGAAGAACGTGGTGCAGTCACGGACGTTTGCCGAGATGCTGGAAGAGGCGTTGAACAAGTACCACAACCGCGCCATTGCCGCGGCACAGGTCATTGAAGAGCTGATCGCCATCGCCAAGGAAATGCGGGAGGCTCAGCGCCGGGGTGAAAAACTGGGGCTCTCCGAAGACGAAGCCGCCTTTTACGACGCCTTGGCCTCCAACGAAAGCGCGGTGGAGGTTCTTGGCGATAAAACATTGAAGAAGATCGCCCAAGAATTGGTAGACAGGGTGCGCAAGAGCGTGACCGTGGACTGGAGCAGGCGGGAAAACGCCCGGGCACAATTGCGGGTGTTGGTCAAGCGCATCCTGCGAAAATACGGCTATCCGCCGGACAAGCAGGAACAGGCCACGGAACTTGTACTGGAACAAACCGAGGTGTTGTGTAGCGATTGGGTTGTTTCCTGAGCAAAACAGCGGTTCGGCCCCATGTTAGCCTTGCCATCGCCGCGCATGGCAAGCCGCTTTTCAAACCCCGGCGCACCGAGCTGGCAGGTTGTAGAACTCGGGTCTTGCAACCAAACATTAGAACAACATCACTTCCGCGGTTTTACAAGAGCAAACACTTTCTTTTCTGCTACTTAAGGGGTTGCTCTTTTAGTAGGCGGATGAACTCCGTTCGCGTTAATCCTGCTTGGTTCAGAATGGCCAGTAAAGTACCCTTTGGAAGAGCCTTACGCTTAGGCACGATCACCAAATTCTTACGGCCGTGCTGGTCCACATGATAGAGAGCTACATGGCTCCCTTTGCCGCGATGAGGGGCATCAATGAATCCGGCTTTGCGCAGTACCCGCAGGACTTCCGCTGAAGAAACTGACGGCAGATTAACCATTAAGAGGCGTTTACCTCAAGGACTGAAGTGAACTTCTCTTCGCCGGACAGGATTCCCTTCAAGTCATCAAGCATGCCAAGTGCTTTTGCGTTCTCCAAGTAAAGCTCAGTCGCTTCTTTCAGATTGGCGAGCGCTTCGGATGGAGAATCACCTGCGCTTGCTACTCCCAGTTCAGAGCACTTAGCAACATATCCCTCTGGTTCTTTCCAGATAGTTGCTGTAAGCCGATAAGTCTTCGTCATCCTTCACCCCCACTCTGGAACGCTACTCCCATCCCAACCGATTGTCAAGCGAGGAGGCGGGGTTTGGAGGAGGCGGGGTTTGGTCTTGCATTCCAACATTGAGATGCGTAATTGCTAGAAAGGAGGGGGGCGCACCTAGATTCCTCCGACTAACATGGACACAACGGTAAACTCCTCTCCACTCTCTATTTAGCTAGAGCTTGTATCAACCGATTGAGTGCTGCTTTGTGCTTTTCTGGGTTCATCTTGCGAATGTTGATGAGCTTCCAGCGGATAGAGGGGAGCTGGTCAAGGTGGTCGATTTCCACCAGCTCCCATTTCGGTTCACCCCGTTTAACGGATATGAGAAATTCCTTTTCTGAATCGTCGAGGGCATGAACGATGATATCGGCCAAATTATGCTGCACTTCCAAGAGATCATCGAGTGATACATCGTTTCGAGTCATCCCTACAAATTGATCCGCGTAGAGCTGGTTGATGTCTCGAAGCTTGGGGGCCAGAAGCTCATTCATCGGTCGGTTGTGACCGGCTAGATAGACGACGAATGCACGGCGAATCTGGGGAGTGATCCCGGTGTTGTCGAGTAACAGCTTAACATCGAATAAGTCACGGGGATGCTGCCGATCCAAGGCCGCGCAGAGTTTCCCTCCATACAGATCGGCCACGGATAACGTCCGGACGCTTGCAAAGGCACCGAAGTGCTCTTGCGCGGTCGGACACAGATCCCGCTCCTCCGGTGTATAGACAGAGCCACGGATGATCAGGTTGGGTTCGATCTTGACCGTTGCTTCCGGAGTGGAGACAAGGAGTTTTACGATGTGCTCCCCGCTGCGGGACTCTTGAACTATCGATTCAGGGATACGTTGCTCGATGCCTCTCTTGAGAGACCGGAGAGCCTCCCGAATCTCTCGCAATGCGTCATCTCTCGTCTTCAGAGGAAGGTAGGTCAGATCAATATCAACCGACACACGCGGCAGATCTCGCACAAACAGGTTGATGGCGGTGCCGCCCTTCAAAGCGAAACAAGGATACCGGCTGATCTCGGGAAGGCAGCGGATCAATAATCTGACCTGGGCATCGTAACGGCGGTCAAACACCGGGAAGCTCCTCTCGCGCGGGTACGGTTATTTGGTACTTCAGGTTGAGCCGTCCCCCCTTGTAGAGTTGACGCCTGCCCTTACCGAGATCGACCTGTGCAAGATCCAAGCGATGGAACCAGGCGTGTCCGATAGTCTCTGCACTCCAGAGGAACAACCGCTTGACCTTTACCGATCGGCAGTTCACCAGTAGGTCCTGGACTACGTTTGGCCGGAGGGTGGTCAGCCCTTCCATCAACTGGTACGCCTGCTCGATATCGTCATTCACCTTGACGAGGCTCATTTGCTCCATGATTGCACGTTCCGGGCTCGATGCGACAATCTCAAACCCGCCGCAATCCAGCTTGATGGACGCTGCGTTTGGAATACGTTTGAACAAAGACAGACAATGATGTTCCAGCTTGACTTTCCATGGATGATTGCGGAACCATGCCGGTAGTCGCTCCGGACGGTCGCTTATCAGGATGACTTTCTCCTGTTGTCCAAGTGGAACAAAGTGAGAAAGGCCCTGTAGCTCCAGAGCTGTGCGTGCTCCAACATGCACGCTCAGGCCGAGCTGAGTTTGCAAAGCATAGAGCCCTCCCCGCCAATCGACTTGATCGCCTGGCTGGATGAACGCCCTTGCGCCGAAGCGCTCCAGCCATCCGGATCCTACATGCCAATTTGCCAGTTTACTGGAAACCTCAAGCTGGTCAAGCCGCGTCTGGGTCATAACCGTACCACGGGGCCATTCTCGAAATACCCGGTTTATCTTCGAGATCTTTTTACCAGTCATACTAGCCGTTCCTACTTGGTTGTGAACCAGTGATCGATCTGGTTCGTTTTTATGATTAATTATCCAGTATCCCTGGCTATTTGTCAAAAGGAATAAACCATTCCGGCACGCAACATAAGGGTCCAACTTTACGCGGGGGCTTCCCTGTAATGTAAGACGCCCTCGGCAAGAGTTCCATGATGCCCTGGCTCAGTCTTCGTTCAGTAGCGAGGCCTTTTCGATGACCATGGCGAGCGCAAGTCCGATCGATCGTTTCTTCGCCGATCCTTATCCTGGTACAATTGCAAGGTGATGACAGAAATATTGAGAATTTCCGGCAAGAACCTCGGTGAGTTTGCCCTCCCTGAGTTCTGCCCCCGCTGCGCCTGGTTGAAACTAAAGACGCACAACCGACTTCCTTACCAGATCTTTCCCGGGATCTTCAGTTCGATCGATTCTTACACCAAACACGTCGTGCACGGCTGGATAGACAAGCACGGGGATCTGCCGACATGGCTCTCCAAGCTCGGGCCGATCATTGACTACATCCCTCCGCCACATCATTCTCAGTTCCAGCTTGAGCTCCCGAACTACGGGATCCTCCTCACCGGCGCGCCGGACGGGATGCTGAAGCTTGTCGACGGCACGATCGCGATCATCGACTACAAGACGGCTAAGTACACGGCCAACCAGGATAAGCTCCTGCCGATGTACGAAGTGCAGCTGAACGCGTACGCACTGATCGCGGAACGCCGCGACTTCGGCAAGGTCTCCAAGCTCGCTCTGGTCTACGCTGAACCGGTCACTGACGCGGAAACAGCGGCGCAACCTACAATCCACTCTCCCGATGGATTCGCCATGCAGTTCTCCGTCTCGGTCCATCCGGTCGAGTTGAACATGGATCGGCTGGCTCCGCTGTTCATCCGGGCCCGCGAGATCTTCGACCTGCCCGCTCCTCCCCCGGGGAGACCGGGATGCGAGGACTGCGCCCGGCTCCATTCCCTCCTCAACTGGATGCCTCGCTAGCTGAACTGCGCCGGAGATCGGCAATCTGGCGGGAAGGACAACCTCGAACGGGTAAGCCTTACCTTCTATGCTATCGGGCAGAACAGCGCAAGACCGACTTTCCGGTTGTATCTCACCGGAGAGATCG
>JAGGSO010000070.1 GCA_021159055.1 Candidatus Bipolaricaulota bacterium
GCAACAGACAGTATCAATAAAACATGAAGGTTTAATAAGTCAACTTCTGTTTTATCTGCTTCTCTTCTAATTGATTCAAGAATCATTTTACAGCCAATCATAGCTAAAAGCCCGAAAGCTATCCAGTGATCAACCCTTGAAATAAATTCTCTCAAGCTAAACCCTATTAACCATCCTATCACAGGCATAACTGCTTGAAATAATCCGAAAAATATCGCTATTTTTAAAGCATTACCAATTTTAAGGCGTTCTGCTCTTAATCCACCTACAACAGATACTGCACAGGCATCCATTGCCAATCCCAATGCTATAAATAAGGTTAAAACAATACTCATCTGATAACTTCTATAAAAGCTTCAGATGCTGCGATTATCTCAGATTAAGATATAAACAGAATATCTTCATAAGATTCTCCCTAAAATAAAAGGAGGGCTTAAGCCCTCCTTTTATTTTATATTAATCAACAGGAGGAAAGTTAAGTTCATTTCACCCAAATCTTTTCTGCCTTAAAATGCATAGGAGAAGCTGAGAATATACAAGTTTCCTTTATCCTTTCTGGAGGAAGTAGCCCCTGTTTGCCACTTGGTCTTAAAATGGTCATATTCTGCAGATATTGTAGTTACTTTACTCAAGGCATAACTTGCACCAATATAGTATTCTGAATTCTTTTTTACTATATCATCTGAAAACCCAGCTTTTTTGAGGTCGCCTATATCGTTAAACTTTGCCTCTGAATAGCCACCCCATATAGATGCTTGTTCAATAGGAGCAAGATTTGCCTCCATATTCCAGCCATAACCTTTAACCTCTTCCACATCGCCATTTGACTTAACATAATAGGAAGGAGGTTTTGAATCCAGACCGGAGAAACCGGTTGCCCCTTTCATATAGTTGTAGTTTACAGAGAGTGTCATCCAGGAAATGGGAACGGATACACCTGCAGTGGCTACCTGAGGAGATTTCTTCTTCTCTTTATCATTTGCATCCAATTTTACCTGTTCCCAGGAATATCCACCATAGACATTTATGGGTTCGCCGAAGAAGGTCTTAATGGAAGCGGTAAGCTTTCCTGCCACCCCGGGCATCGTGGTTCGGTTAACACTTATGGTCCCCGCTGTTACTGTTGATCCTACAACTTCGTCATCCTTTACATCCGCTATTGCAATCTCCGGGGTCAATGTAACCGTGCCTAAGTCTAATTCACCTCCCAGGCGCACCTGTGGAATAAGGTCGGGTGTAGATTTGATACCTGCTATCCCTGAATC
>JAGGSO010000071.1 GCA_021159055.1 Candidatus Bipolaricaulota bacterium
CGCACGCGAGGTCCGCCAGGATGTGATCGAACAGGGCATTTCCCGCCTTCTCGCCGTGTGCTAGGATCTCCGCGATCTTCTCGATCGCCTCCTGGAACCCGTAGCGCGACTGCTCCTCGGCCAACAGCGCCGGGTACTCCCGCAGGATGAACGTCCCACCGCCGAACTCGTCGAGCACGATCCCCACCCGAGCCAGCTCCTCCCTTGCCCCTTCGATCAGCGCGGCGGCCTCGAACGGAAGCTCGATCCGCACCGGAAGAAGAAACCGCTGGCGCGCCACCTCGCCCTGTGCGAACTGCTCCTTCAGCTCCTCGTACAGGATTCGCTCGTGCGCGATGTGTTGGTCCACGATCTCGAGCCCGTCCGGACTCTCCACCAGGAGGTAGGTGTTCTGCAGCTGGCCGATCACCCGCCGATCGCTCTCTACCCTCACTTTTTCCCGCGGTTGCGCGGTGATGCGCTGCACATCCATAAGGGGAAGCTCCATGCTTGGTTCCCGAACCAGCGGGGCGGAACCCGGCTTCGAACGCGGTTTCGGCGGAGGGGGCGCCGCAGCGGTCTCCGGCACGATCGACGATACGACGTAGCGGGACGAGAGGGCATCGGAGAGCGCCCGCATGAGCAGATCGCGCACCCGGCGCGGGTCGGAGAACCGGATCTCCTCCTTGCGCGGATGAACGTTTACATCGACCTCGTCCGGCGGAAGTTCGATCCGAATGACGGCGAGCGGATAGGTCCCCCGCCGCAGGAGCCCTTGGTACGCATTTGCCAGGATGTAGGACAGTCCGCGGTCGCTCACCGGGCGGCCGTTGACACAGAACAGCTGGTCCCGCCGCGTCCCCCGCTTCAGATCAGGAGGGGAGATCAGTCCGGTCACCCGCACCTCCCCGTCCTCCCGCGCGATCGGGATCAGGGCGTCTGCCACCTCGTGCCCATAGAGCTGCCCGATCCTCTCCCGCAGGTCGACCGCCGCCGGGGCGGTGAAGACCTCCTTCCCGTTGTGGACGAAGGTCCAGCCGATCCTTGGAAAAGCGAGTCCGAGGCGGTGCACCACTCGACTGGCGTGAAAGTACTCGCTGCGGGAGGAAGAGAGGAACCGCGCCCGCGCCGGGACGTTGAAGAACAGATCCCTCACTTCCACCGTCGTTCCCGGCGCCCGCGCCGCCGGGCGCGGTCCGTCGACCTGGCCGCCGGAGACGCTGATCTCATAGGCATCACCGTCGCGCGGACGCGAGACGATCCGCACCCGCGCCACCTGCACAATGCTCGCCAGCGCCTCGCCGCGGAATCCGAGGGTGGCGATTGCGTCGAGGTCGGATTCGGTCGCGATCTTGCTCGTTGCGTGCCGCTCCACGCACAGGCGCAGGTCGTCGGCGCCCATCCCTTCGCCATCGTCGCGCACTACGATCTCCCGGATCCCGCCGTCGGTGAGCTCGACCGCGATACTCTCACTTTTTGCGTCGATTGCGTTCTCCAGCAGCTCCTTCACCACCGATGCCGGACGCTCGATAACCTCACCGGCAGCGATCTTCCGCGCCAGGTCCTCCGGTAACCGCTTGATCTTCATCGTGGGGAGAGGCTATCCCATCCGCCGCGTCGGGGCAACGTTGGCGCAGGGGATGGGATTGCGGTATCTTAAAGGGCGATGTATACGATCAACGACCTCAGAAAGCTCCTCGGCCTCTCGACCGCGAACCAGGTTCGCAACCGGATCGAGGCGGTGAAGGACCTCATCGCCGCGGAGCTGCGCCGTGGCCCGAACAACCAGATCCTCGTCACCGACGCCGGCCTCTCCGTCCTCCGCCGGCTTCAGGAGTTGTACGATAGCGGGCTAACAATTACGCAGGCGAGTGACGTTTTACGCGCTAGTGGCGATATTAACGTCATAAAATCGAGCCAAGGTTCGTCTGGTTTAATACAAAACCGGGTCGAGCCAAGTGCAAACGAGGCACTGATCGCGGCGTTGCGGGATGAGATCGCGTTCCTGCGCGAGCGGGTCGCCTATCTGGAGGCCCGCTTGGCCCAAGAGCGGGAGGAGAGGCAGGTTGGACGGGAGTGGTGGGAGGAATTGAAGGAGGAGACGGATGGGGCTTAATGTTCCGCTCCGCGGGAACGCGCGGCTGGAGGCGGTCGTCGCCCGGATCGACGCGTCGGAGCGCCTCGAGGCGCTGTGGGCGGCGTCGAACGTCACCGCTATCGACCGGATGCACATCAACGACCACGGCCCGGTCCACATCAAGATCGTCACCAACATCGCCCTCAAGCTCCTTCGGCTCCTCGTTGCGGGCGGGGTCACCCCGAGCGCTGTCGCCGACCACCACCTCGATCCGGAGGACGCAGAGGTCATCGTTGTCCTCGCCGCGGTGCTGCACGACATCGGGCACGTCATCCACCGACGCAACCACGAGGAGCTCTCCCTGATCCTTGCTCCTGGCCTGATCGAGGAGCTTCTCGCCGGTACGTACGGGGTGCGGGAGGCGACGATCATCGAGGGAGAGGTCCTCCACGCGATTCATGCCCACCGCCGCGATATCCAGCCCCTCACCGTGGAGGCCGGGGTGGTGAAGGTGGCCGATGCTCTCGACATGGAGTCGGGCCGGGCCCGAATCCCGTTCACCGCCGGTGAGGCGACGATCCACTCCGTCTCCGCGATGGCGATCAAGAAGGTGAAGATCGGGAAAGGAGACGAGCGCCCGGTTCGGATCGAGGTGGAGATGACCAACTCGGCCGGGATCTTCCAGCTCGACAACCTCCTGCGGGAGAAGCTGAAGAACTCCGGAATAGCACACTATTTCGAGGTGATCGGCCAGATCGTGGGCGAGGAGAAAAAGATCGTCAACCGCTACACGATCGAATGAGAGGCCCGTAAATCGCCTCCGCGGCTCCCTCGCGTTATATTTCCCACCCGTATCGTTCTCCAGCGGTTATCCGCCGCCTCAGTTGATCGAGCTGTAAGTTGCTTTACTAGGGCATTTCGGCCGACAAGATTCGATCTCGCAACAAAAGTGCCCTTTTGTTGCGACAGTTGTCCCCCTGTTTCCGCGGCGGTCGGGCTACACTTCCTGGTGCGAAAGGAGGGGATGATGGCACTCGAGCTCACCCAGGAGGACTTCCTCACCCCGAAGCAGGTGAAGGCACTGAAGGACTACTGTCGTCGCCGGGCGGAGGAGGGGACGCATGATCGGCGCAAGCGGCCGGTGCGCGACTGGGCGATTCTGCACGTCGCCCTCGACGCCGGACTGCGGGTATCCGAGATCTGCGCCCTGCGCGTCGGGGATGTGATCCTCGAGCCTGAACATTCCTCCTTGATCGTTCGGGATGGCAAGGGGCATAAAAAGAGAGGGGTGCGGATCGGCAAGGCTCTGCGCGATCACCTCGCGGAGTTCATCGCCTGGAAGGAGAAAAACGGAGAATCCATCTCCAACCGGGCTCCGCTCTTCGTCTCCCTGCGCGGAGGACCGCTAACCCGCAGTGCGGTTTTCCGCATCTTCAAGGCGAACGCGCGCGCGGTTGGAATCCCGGCTCGATTCTCCATCCATTCCTGCCGCCACACCTACGCCTCCCTCCTCTATCGCGCCTCCGACTACAACATCCGCCTTGTGCAAAAGCAGCTCGGTCACAGCTCGATCCAGACGACCCAGATCTACGCCGACGTCCTGAGCGAGGACGCGGCCGTCGCCGTCGATCGGCTCCCTCAATAGGCAGACGCCCGCGAGATCCCTCGATCAGCAACATTTCACCGCTTTTCTCGTCCGGTTTTTATCGGTATGATATAAAACCACGCTAAACCCACGAAGTGTTATTGCACTACTGAATAGAGTTGTGTCGTGTAGCTTAAATCGCATAGTTATTGTTTTGTAAAGATTAATATCAATCTTCCTGCGCAGCCCGTCCTGGAGCCGTCGCGGTGCAAAAGTGAGGGATGAGGCGCGCCTCATGAGACAGCGCGGGCGAGATCAGTACCGTAGATCATCTCCTGATCGTCGCGCATGAAGCCGACTTGCTCTAAGCCAGCTTCTGCCTCCGAGCCGCGGACCTCACGTCCGTCCCAGCTCCGGACCATCACCTTCCAGAGACCGGCGACCGGGTCGAACAGCCCGGGAA
>JAGGSO010000072.1 GCA_021159055.1 Candidatus Bipolaricaulota bacterium
AAATTCAACAGACCCCCTCCTAATCCAGATTTCTTAACTACACCACCAAATCCAACAAGAGCTGATTTTGTACATTTCTATGACAAATCCACCGGCAGTATAACGTCATGGCAGTGGGATTTTGGAGACGGAAGCATATCAAATGATGAAAATCCTTCTCATAAATATTCGGGCAAGGGAACATTCACTGTAACACTCACGGTCAGCGGCCCAACAGGAGAGGATACGAAAAGCAAACAGATTGTTGTTTCAAATGCTCCTCCACTCCCATCATTTTCATACAATCCTCCAAACCCTTTAGAAAATCAATCGGTTTCTTTCGATGCCTCTTATTCAACTGACCCCGATGGAAGCATTTCTTCATATGCCTGGAACTTCGGAGACGGCTCGACAGGTAGCGGCAAAGTGGTGCAGCATACCTATTCATCTGAAGGAACATATACTGTTGTATTGACAGTTACTGACAATGATGGTATGCATCTTTCAATCCAAAAAAATATCAGGGTAAGCAAAGAGAAAAAACCCCCTTTTGCTAATTTCAGTTATACGCCTCTGCATCCGGTTGCCTGCGGCATCATTCAGTTTATTGATATGTCTTATGATGAGGACGGGGATATATCGAACTATACATGGAATTTCGGAGACGGAAATATAAGCTACGGGAAAAACCCGACCCATAATTATAGTAATGAGGGGGAATACAATGTTACACTTATCGTGACAGACAATGACGGAGAAATCGGCATGTTTTCAAAGAATATAGAGGTTTTGCCCCCATTGCCGGATCTGACTGTGAGAAAAATTCAATCTTCTGTATCAAAAGAGGGAGTGAAAGTTATCGTAACTGTGAGAAATGAGGGGGTTAAAGAGGCAAAGGGTTTTTCCTGCACTCTTGAAACGGATGGAGAAATATACGATACAGAATTTATAGATAATCTTCTCCCGGGTGATGAGATAAACATCTCCTTTTATGCAAATTTGTCGGGGGGAAAACACCTGCTCAACGCCTCGGTTGACCCAGGCAACATTGTGGAGGAGAACAATGAGAGCAATAACTACATGACATACTGCATCTCTATCCACTCTTCGTCCTCATGGCAAATCGAGTGGTGGGCAGCTTTATTCGTTCTCATGGCAGCAATAGCAATAATCGCCATTCTTTTCAAAAGGAAGAAAGCATATACTGCAGACTCTAAAGAAAGAAAAGTGAGGGTGGAGCCGGAGGAGGAGGTGAACCGTTGCCTTGTTTGTCTCGGAAAAATAAAGTCAGGCTCGCCGTTCGTAAAATGTGACTGCGGTGCTGTTTTCCATAGAAGCTGTGCAGAAAGGATAAAAAAGTGCCCGAACTGTGGAAAAGAATTGAATTTGAAATAATGAGTAAGTACTGCTTTGTTCACACATATATTAATAA
>JAGGSO010000073.1 GCA_021159055.1 Candidatus Bipolaricaulota bacterium
TTGAGGCGGGGATCGACATCGGCGGGCTCGATGCGGCGATCCTCCTCGGCTACCCCGGAAGCGTCCTCTCGTTCTGGCAGCAGGCCGGGCGGGCCGGGCGGGGAGAGGATCCGTCCCTCGTGGTCTTCATCCCGTACGAGGATCCGCTCGACCGCTATCTCCTCCGCCACCCGGACCACCTCCTGGGGCAGGACCGGGAGCGGATCGTGCTCCGACCGGACAACCCGCGCCTCGTCGCCGGGCACATCGCGTGCGCCGCCGCCGAGCTCCCGGTACAGGACGGCGCTGAGATAAGCCGGGTCGGGCCGGAGATCGTCCCCACCCTCGCGGACCGGGGCCTCCTCGCCCCTACCCCGCGCGGTTATATCTACCGGGGGAGGACTCGGGCCCATGCTCTCTTCCCCCTCGACGCCCTGGCCGGCGCGCAGGTGAAGCTCGTCTGCGACGGAGAGCTCCTCGAGACGATGGACCCGCTCCGAGCGCGGCGCGACGCCTACCCCGGCGCGGTCCTCCTCCACCGTGGTGAGACCTACGTGGTCGAATCACTCGACCTAGAAGAAGGGATCGCCCGCGCCCGCCGCGAGGCGGTGGACTACTACACCAAGCCATTAATCACCTCCCGCGTGGAGATCCTCTCCCCGGGGGAGAGGAGAGCCGGGTTTGCGGTGCGCAGCGGCCGCGTCCAGGTGCGGGAGGAGTTCGTCGGGTACCAGGCGATCCACTCCGGTCGCACGATCGGGGTCACCCCGCTCGAGCTCCCTCCCCATACCTACGAGACCGACGGGATGTGGATCACCTTCCCTGAGGAGATCCCTGGCGTTCCCCGCCCCGACCTCCTCGGCGGGCTGCACGGGGCGGAGCACGCCCTGATCGCGCTCGCCCCCCTCACTGTCCTGTGCGACCGGGACGACCTCGGCGGGGCATCGATGGCGTTCCACCCGGAGACCGGGGCTCCGACGATCGTCCTCTACGATGAGGTCGAGGGGGGAGCCGGATTGGCAGAGGCGGTGTACGCCCGAATCGGGAAGGTGGCGGCAGAGGCACTGAGCCTCGTCTCCGGCTGCCCGTGCGAGAACGGTTGCCCGTCCTGCATCTACTCCCCCCGCTGCGGAAACCGGAACCGCCCGCTGGACAAGCAGGCGACGATCGCTGTCCTCGAGTTCATCGTCGCAAGGAGCAGAGGATGACGGTGGCGGTGATCATGCACCCGCCGTTCGGGGAGAGCCCGGGAGAGCGGCTGGTGAGGGAGGCGCGGATCGCCGCCGCGTTCGACCTCGCCGTCGCCCTCCGCCGCGCCGGGGTGGAGGAAGTGCTCGTCGTAAGTCGCGACGAAAAGATGGCAGGAATCCCGGGAGAGCTCCTCGCTCCGGCGACGGATCCGTTCCACTGCGGGGACGAGCTCAAGTCGATCGTCGCCCGGTTCGGGATCGAGCGGCTCCTCTACTTCGGGAGCGGGAACGGGATGCTGCTATCGGAGGCGGAGCTCGCGCGGATGATCGAGTTCACCGCCCGGCCGACCCCGAGTGCGCTGTTCAACAACTTCTACTCGTGCGACTTCGCCGCGATCAGCCACGCAAGTGCCATCCTCGCCGCCGCCCTTCCCCGGATCGACAACGGGCTCGGGTTCGCGCTCGCCGACGCGGGCTTCTCCTGCTTCTCCCTCCCCCGCCGCCTTTCCACCCAGTTCGACCTCGACACCCCGGCCGAGCTCTTCCTCCTCGCTGCGGCCGCGCGCGGGGGGGACCGCCTGCGGACGGCCCTGGCGCGCTTTGGGCTCCATCACCCCAAGCTCCCTGGGTTGGAAGAGGCCCTCACCTCGCGGAAGGCCCATGTCTGCCTGATCGGACGGATCAACCCGCGCGTGTGGGCGGATTTCGAGCGGGGAGTCGCCTGCCGGACGAGCGCGATCTCCGAAGGGAGGGGGATGCGCGCCTATCCGGATGGAAGAGGGACGATCGCCGGCGAAATCATCCGCCGGGACGGGCCAGCGGCGTTCGTCGCGCGGATCTCCGCCGACTACGACGGGGCGATTATCGACACCCGTCCATTTCTCTCCTCCGGCGGGCTCCCGCCCCGGGCCGATCGGTTCGCAAGCGACCTCCTCCGGCCCGAGCTGATCGCGGATCAGGGGTGGGCAGAGTTCACGCGCGCGGTGATCGATGCTCCGATCCCGATCGTCATCGGCGGACACTCCCTCGTGAGCGGCGGGCTCTACCTCCTTTCCGAGATCGCCTGGAAAGGGGGCGACCTTCCCCGTAGACTTCACCCTGAAACGATCGATTGGGAAAAGGAGACGCCATGAACGAAAACCTTGGGTTTGCCGAATTGGAGAAGATCGATCCCCAGCTTTCCTCCCTGATCAACGCGGAAGAACGCCGCCAGCGGGAGAAGATCATCCTCATCCCGTCCGAGAGCCTTACCCCGCCGGCGGTGCGGGAGGCGCTCGGGTCCGTGTTCACGAGCGTGTACGCCGAGGGGTATCCCCGCGGCGCGATGCGGATGCTCCCCCCGGAGCTCCTCGCCGACCTCGACTACCAGCTCGCCGAGTACCGCCGCTACGCGGACTGGCGGTTCTACAAGGGAACCGAGTTCGCCGACCTGGTGGAGTCCCTCGCCGGACGGCGGGCGGCGGAGTGCTTCGCCACCGCGGATTACCCCTCTGATCGGATCTACGCCAACGTCCAACCGTTGTCCGGGGCGGCGGCGAACCTGGCGGTGTACGAGGCGTTCGTCGCCCCCGGGGACACGGTGATGGGGATGGCCCTCACCGAGGGGGGACACCTGACGCACGGCTCGGAGTTCAACATCACCGGGAAGCGCTATCGGATCGTCTCCTATTCGTCGGACCCGAAGACCGGCAGGCTCGATTACGAGAAGATCAAGGCCCTGGCCGCGGCCCACCGGCCGAAGATGATCATCGCCGGGTTCACCTCCTTCCCGTGGCAGCCTGACTGGGAGGCGTTCCGCGAGATCGCTGACTCCGTGGGGGCGATCCTGTTCGCCGACATCGCTCACACCGCGGGGATGGTGATCGCCGGGGCCTACCCGAACCCGATCGGATACGCCGACGTGGTCGCGTTCACCACCCACAAGACCCTGTGCGGCCCGCGCGGGGCGGTGATCCTGTCCACCGATCCCAAGATCGCCGCCCGGATCGACTCCGCGATCTTCCCCGGGGAGCAGGGCGGCCCGCACGTGAACAAGTTTGCTGCCATCGCTGCCGCGCTTCGGATCGCGCAGACCGACGCGTTCAAGGCACTCCAGCATCGGATCGTGGAGAACGCCGGGTACCTGGCGGATGCCCTCAGGAATGAGGGACTGACCCTCGCCTACGGCGGGACGAACACCCACCTCCTCCTCGTCGACCTGCGGGAGATCGAATCCGACACCGGGTACACGATGCTCGGGGAGATCGCTGCGCGGATCCTCGATCTCGCCGGGATCGTGTGCAACAAGAACACCATCCCCGGCGACCACTCAGCGGCGGACGCGCACGGGATCAGGCTCGGTACCCCATGGGTCACGCAGCGGGGGATGGGGAAAGAGGAGATGGGGGAACTGGCGCGGATCATCGCCACGGTGCTGCGCGCGATCAAGCCGTTCGAATACCCCGGCCTCACCGGCCCACTCTCCCGGGGGAAGATCCCGGGGAAGGTGCTGCGGGAGGCGCGGCGCTCCGTGCGGGAGCTCCTCCATCGGGTCGATCCGCAGGTCGGAGTCCCCGCGCCCAAGGCGGAGCCGCGGGGACTGCGGGTGCGTGGGGGCCGGGCCGCCCAGTTGCTCGATCAGGCGGGCACGGCCGACGTCATGGGACTTCCGGTGGGCGAGGCCCGGGTGACCCTCCTGTTCGACGCGGACGGGAACCTCATCTCCCCGGTCCGGATCGGGAGGGTAGGAGAGCAGGAGTTCCTCATCATTGTCCCCCCAGCCAAGGCGGAAGCGGTTGCCGACTGGCTCTCCGGCCTGGCCGACGGGTACGTGCTGTTCGACCGAAGGGACATCTACCGCAAGGTCGAGGGCCCGGCGGTGGTGGAGGGGATGGAGGATCTCCCGAAGGAGGCGCGCGCATGGGCGGACTCTCCCCTGCCGGCCATCGCGGAAGAGAAGATCGTGGAGGCCTATAAGGCTCATCCCGACCTGTTCGCCGTTTCTAAACCGTACTTCATCGGCCAGGAGCTCCTTGCCTCCCCTGCTCCGGCAGGAGAGGACTTCGCCTGGGAGGAGCAGGAACAGGCCCTCAGGCGCACCCCGCTCTATCCCGAGCACAAGCAGCTGGGGGCGAAGCTCGTCCCGTTCGCCGGCTGGGAGATGCCGGTATGGTACACCTCCGCCCTCGCCGAGCACCGTGCGGTCCGTGCCGCCGCCGGGCTGTTCGATCTCGGGCACATGGGGGTATTCGGGGTCACCGGGAGGAATGCCACCGCCTTCCTGAACGCCGTCACCAGCAACTACGCCGACTGGCTGAAGCCGGGCGAGTCGCAGTACTCCTACCTGTTCGGGCCGGATGGGGAGGTGATCGACGACATCATGGTCTACCGCCGCGGGCGGGACGATTACCTGGTGGTGGTGAACGCGGCGAACGAGGAGAAGGACTGGGCCTGGCTCACCGGGGTGAACGCCGGGAACTACCTGATCGACCGGAGGTTCCCGGCCCGCCGCGTCCCCCCGGCCGAGCTGCACGACCTGAAGCGGGAACAGGGGATGATGGACATCGCCCTGCAAGGGCCGAACAGCACCGAGATCCTGTTCCGGGTCCTCGACCGGAAGGCACAGCTCGCGGTCTCTGCCCTCAAGCGGACCGAGTTCTGCGAGGTCGAAGCCGACGGACATCACCTGATCGTCGCCCGCACCGGCTACACCGGAGAGGATGTCGGCTACGAGATCTACCTCGGCGGGGACGGCCCGAGATGGCTGTGGAACGCGCTCCTGGCGGCGGGGGAGGACCTCGGTATTGTCCCATGCGGGCTCGCCGCCCGCGACTCCACCCGGACCGAGGCCGGCCTCCCGTTGTACGGGCACGAGCTGGCCGGTCATTACGGGATAAACCCGTTCGAGGCCGGATTCGGATCGTACGTGAAGCTGCACAAGCCGTTCTTCATCGGGCGGGACAGTTGCGTGGAGCAGTACGAGAACCAGACCCGGGAGCTCGTGCGGTTCGAGGTGCAAGCGGCGCGGCCGGTACGGGGGGAGGCGGCCGTGCTCGACCGGAACGGAGCCTACCTCGGTCGGGTGACGAGCTGCGTCCCGCTCGGGGAGCGGCAGGTCGGGCTCGCCATCCTCGAGCGGCGCGGCCTCGCTCCGGGGACCGAGATCGGACTCGTCAACCCGCCGCGGGCGGAATCGCCGAAGCCGGTCTCCGCGCTTGAGCCCGGGGACAGGCTCCCGGTACCGATCCCAGGGACGATCATCGATCGATTCCCGGACTGGGCGGCGAAGGGGAGGCCCGGGACCGGGGAGTAGACGCAGGAGGGGCGATGGTCAAGAGGACCCCGATGATGGAGCAGTACCTCCGCCTCAAGGCCGCGCACCCCGACGCGATTTTGTTCTTCCATCTGGGGGACTTCTACGAGGCGTTCTTCGAGGACGCCGAGGTCCTCTCCCGCGAGCTCGACGTCGTCCTCACCGCGCGCAACGGGAACCCGATGGCCGGGGTCCCGATCCGCCGCGGGGAGGCGTATGTCAACGAGCTCCTCAAGCGGGGGTACAAGGTGGCGATCTGCCAGCAGATGGAGGACCCGGCGGCGGCGACCGGCCTGGTCCGCCGCGAGGTGGTGCGGGTCGTCACCCCGGGCACGGCGCTCGACGACGGGGTCCTCGACTCCGGACGGAACAACTACCTGTGCGCCGTCCACCCCGACCAGGACGGATTCGGGATCGCCGCCCTCGACCTCTCCACCGGCGAGTTTCGCGCCACCGTGGCCGCTGACCGGGCCGAGCTGGAAGGGGAACTCACCCGCCTTGCCCCGAGCGAGCTCCTCCTCCCTTCCTCCCTCAAGGACGAGCTCGGCGAGCTCGCCCCGGCGGTGACCGAGCTTCAGGATGAACGGTTCGACCCCGGGCTGGTCGAGGACGGGTTCGGGATCCCTGCCCCTGCCCTCCGCGCCGCCGGCGGGATCCTCGCCTACGTCGCCGAGACGCAGAAGGGCCTTGCCTCCCACATCCAGAAGCTCCAGCCCTACAACCTGTCGGCGCGGATGGAGCTCGACCCGTTCACCATCCGCAACCTGGAGCTGGTGAAGCCGCTGCGGGAGGGAGAGGAGCGGGGGACCCTCATCCGCGTCCTCGACCGGACCGCAACCGGGATGGGGCGCAGGTACCTGCGCCGGGCGATCCTCGCCCCGCTGCTGGATCGAAGCAGGATCGAGGCCCGCCTCGACGCGGTGGAGGCGCTGTTCCAGGATGAACTGGCACAACAGCGGATCTCCGCCGCCCTGGACGAGGTGCACGACCTGGAGCGGTTGACCGGGAAGCTCGGGACGGGGCGGATGGGCCCGCTCGACCTCCTGCAGCTGGAGAAGAGTCTGGGGCAGCTTCCCAAGGTGGCCGACGCCCTCGCTGCCCTCCCCGACCTCCCGGAGGCCCTCGCGGCGGTCCACCGCGAGCTGACCGACCCGAGCCTCGAGGCCCTGCGGGCCGGGGTCTCCGGGATGCTCGTCGACCAGCCCCCGGCCGACGCGCGCGACGGCGGGCTGATCCGTCCCGGGTTCGACGCGACCCTCGATCGACTGCGGGAGGAGATCCGCGCCGTGCGGAGCCAGATCGCGAACCTCGAGGCGAAAGAGCGAGAAAGGACCGGGATCCCGTCGTTGAAGGTCGGCTACAACCGCGTGTTCGGCTACTACATCGAGGTGACGAAGCCCCACCTGGCCAAGGTCCCGCCTGAGTACCACCGCCGCCAGACCCTGACCAATGCGGAGCGGTTCATCACGGAGGAGTTGAAGGGATACGAAGAGCGGATCGCCCTCGCCCAGGAACGGGCGGTCGGGCTCGAGCTCGAGCTGTTCAACCGGGCCCTCGACCGGTTGCGGGATGGGATCCCGCAGCTGCAGCGGGCAGCGGCCGCGATCGCCCGGCTCGACTTCTTCCTCTCCCTGGCGATCGTCGCCCGGCGGAACCGCTACACCCGCCCTCGGTTCACCGACCGGCACGCGATCTCGATCCGGGATGGACGCCATCCGGTGGTGGAGCTCGTCGAAGAATTCGTCCCCAACGACCTCTCTCTCCCCGAGGGGACGGACCTCGCGATCATCACCGGCCCGAACATGTCGGGGAAGTCGGTCTACCTGCGCCAGGCCGCCCTCATCTGCCTGATGGCCCAGATCGGGTCGTTCGTCCCGGCGGCGGAGGCGGAGCTTCCGATCCTCGATCGGATCTTCGCCCGCGTCGGGGCGAGCGACATGCTCGTCTCCGGGATCAGCACGTTCATGATGGAGATGCTGGAGACGGCGAAGATCCTGGAGCATGCCACCGCCCGCAGCCTGGTCATCCTCGACGAGATGGGACGGGGGACGAGCACCTACGACGGGCTCTCCATCGCCTGGGCGGTGGCGCGGGAACTGGCCGGGAACGTGCGCGCAAAGACCCTGTTCGCCACCCACTACCAGGAGCTGACCCGGCTTGCCGACGAGCTTCCCAATGTGATCAACCTGCACGTGGCGGTCGAGGAGGTGGGCAAGGAGATCGTGTTCCTCCACCGCGTCGTCCCCGGCGTCGCCGCCGGGAGCTACGGGGTGCACGTCGCCCGCCTCGCCGGTCTGCCGGAACGGGTCACTGAGAAGGCGGAGGAGATCCTCGCTCGATTCACCGCCGCCGCACCGTCGGAGGAGGGACGAAGCGACGGCGCTACCCCGATTCCGCTGTTCGGCCCGGATGATCATCCGGTGGTGAAGCAGCTGCGCAAGGTCGATCCCAACACCCTCACCCCGCTCGAGGCGCTGGAGCTTCTATTCAAATTGAAAGAGGAGCTTTGATCGTTGATCTGGAACACGGTTTTCGGTAATATGAGCCGCACCATTTAACGGATGTGAGGTCACGCGGGTGGAGATAACGAAGGTAGAGATTCGACCGATGCACAACGAAGGGAACCTCAAGGCGTTCTGTTCCGTCGTATTTGACGATGTGTTCATCGTCCACTCGGTGAAGGTGATCCAGGGGAAGGACAACCTGTTCGTGGCCATGCCGAGCCAAGAGACGAAGAACGGGGAGTTCCGGGACACGGCCCACCCGATCGACAACGATTTTCGCCTGAAGATGGAGGAGATCATCCTGCGCGCGTATCGGGACGCGGTGGGAGACGATGGTGGGACCAGCCTGAGGGAAGAGATCCCGACAGAGGATGTGACGATTTAGGGCGTAGCCAAGCGGTAAGGCAACGGCCTTTGGAGCCGTGATCGGAGGTTCGAATCCTCCCGCCCTAACACTACATGAACGAGCGACCGATAGAGGAGCTGGCGAAGAAGCTTCGCCTCAAGATTTCTCCCGAGGTGCTGGAGCAGGCGTTCCTGCATAGCTCTTACGTGAACGAGCGGAACGATCCGCGCGGGTCGAACGAGCGGCTCGAGTTCCTCGGGGATGCAGTGATCGATCTTGCGGTGACGAGCTACCTGTACCGCGAGTACCCGGATGCGGACGAGGGGCGGCTGACCAAGGCGAAGTCGGTGGTAGTCAGCCGACCGATGCTCGCCGAGAAGGCGGAGAAGATCGGACTGTCCCAGTACCTGCGCCTCGGGAAGGGGGAGGAGGCGAACGGCGGGCGGGAGCGCGCCTCCAGCCGGGGGAATGCGTTCGAGGCGTTGGTCGGGGTGATCTTCCTCGAGCGGGGATATGCCTACGCTGCCAAGTTCGTCCTCCGCTACCTCAAGGATGAGATCGCCCGACTCCTCGCCGAACAGTCGGCGACCGGCGACTACAAAAGCCTCCTCCAGGAGACGGCGCAACGACTCTTCTCCACCCGTCCCAAGTACACCGTGGTCGGAACCGAGGGGAAGGAGCACCGCAAGGAGTTCGTCGTCGCGGTATCCGTCGCCGGGCACCGCGGGCTCGGCCGTGGCCGGAGCAAAAAAGAGGCTGAACAAGCGGCGGCGAAACAGTTATACTTAATGCTGGAAGAATTCTAGCCCCCGTAGCTCAGTAGGATAGAGCAACGGTTTCCTAAACCGTAGGTCAGAGGTTCGAGTCCTCTCGGGGGTATAGTCCCCTCTCTGATACCGCAACTTTGTCTGACACCACTGCTACCAAGTCGTGCGCGAACTGCAGCTTAAGGTTCTCGATAACCGCTACGTCTCTGGGGGAGTACACGGGGGAGACACTCGACGAGCTCACCGGTCCGGGCGATCCCGAGCTTGCGGCGCGATTCTTCTGCGAGGCACTCAAGCTCGATCCGACCATGGCCGATGCGTACAACGGGCTGGCACAGATCGCTGAATAAGAGGGGGATCTGCGTACAGCCGAGAAACAACTTTCAGGCGTACGAATTGGCCCGCGAGGCACTGGGAAGTGAATCACCACAGGCGTAAGTTTGGTGGGGAGAGCTGAAGCACAGCCTTACATGCGGGCGCGGCACGGATTGGCTTGGGCCTATTGGCGCACCGGGTGCTTTCTCCAGGCGATCGAAGAACGCGCGCCGAGTCAAGAACTCCTCCAGCGGGTGGTAGGAAAGATATGAGATCCGGCGTGAGGAGAAATCTCGGCCTTCGATCATCGGCGATCCCTCGATCTTAACCTCTTCACTGCCAAGCGGCGCACTTCTGTAAGCTTGCTTTAGAGATGATGAATAGGGTATAAAAGAAGTTAAAGGGGTGCATAGTCGGCTCATTGAGGATGATGGAGAATAAAAGTATTCAGGGCAACAGGCGGAACAATTCAATAGAGCGAAGCAAGAAGCAGCGAGAAGCTAAAAGTGGAGCTAGAGCGCTACATTGTCTGGTCTGAGAAAAGACTCAACCTTTCGGCCCCCTGGCCGTGTCGCAAGCAGTTCCTCCTCCGTGGCGGGGCCGATGGTGTAGCCGCGCTCAACCAGGAGAAGATCAAAGATCTCTTCCTGCGGCTCGATCTTCCGACGGAATTCCGCCGCCTGTGGGAGGCACACTTCGCCTATGAAGGTTCGTAAGCCACGAGGATGAAATGCCATAGACTAAGACGACGTGCTGGGACCTGCCCGAGCCGTCCTTCCTCCTGACCTACGACACCGGCCTCGGAGCGGAGAGCGGCTATGAAAAGCGGAGGTGGTGAAAACGCGTGGTAGTATAAGGAAGTGGAAAGAGTGAAGGAGCTGAAAGTAAAGATAAGGACTCTTACTCCCCTCTGGACCGGCGGTGCAGACGGCAAAGTAGATCGCGTTCACGAAACCGGGATTCTGGGGAGTTTGCGCTGGTGGTACGAGGCGATTGTGCGCGGGCTGGGTGGA
>JAGGSO010000074.1 GCA_021159055.1 Candidatus Bipolaricaulota bacterium
TGCGGAGCGGCTTCCACCGGGAGTGCTCGTGTACCCTGAGGACCTTGTCCGCAAACGTAAAGAACCTCCCCCACGCACTCCGCTTCTTGGGAAGGGAGAGATCGGCGTTTGCCCTCCCCCGTGGGAAGAGCTCGTCGATCCGGGCGTAAGCCGGGATGGGGAAGGTCGGCCGGTGGGCGTAGACGATCGTGAGGGGGACCATTGTTCCCCGGGCCCAGGAGCCGAACTCGTAGATATTGATCGGGAACCACTTCGGCAGGAGGACCACCTCCGGGGGGATCACCGGAAGCCCCTCCCAGGGCCACTCCCCCATGAGGGCGAGCCAGATCTTGGTGAAGTTCCGTACCCGTTCGACCCCTCCCCGCGCCATGATCCACTCCCGGGCGTTTGTCATCTCCGGGGAATCGGGGTCGACCCCGGCCATCTTGAGGGCCACGTACGCCTCAACCGTGGTGGAAAGCTCACCCGGCCCGTCGTACCAGAGGGACCAACTCCCGTCCTCGTTCTGCCAGGCAAGGAGCTGGCGGGCGATCTTGTCCCAAAGATCCTGCGTTCCGATCCCGAGGATGTGGGTGAGGAACAGATGCTCAGCGGTGATGGTGGCGTTCGATTCCAGCTCCCCCCACCAGTACCCCTCATCGTACTGGAGAGAGAGGAGGTGGGAGACCCCCTGTGAGATCGCTTCGTCAAGCTTCGTAGTGGTTACAACCTCAGGCATATTCCTCCTCCTTCGTCAACGCACGTACTGCACTGACTACCGCGTCGGGAAGCTCGTCTTCCGGGACGTTGCGCTGCGCGATCTTTCCGCGCACGTAGATCGTGCCCACGCCCGCTCCGCCGACGAGGCCAACATCTGCCTCGCTTGCCTCCCCGATCCCGTTTACCACGCAGCCCATCAATGCCACGGTGAGCGGGATGGACACGTCCTTCAGTTCCGCCTGCACCTTCTCCGCGATGGTGAGAAGGTCGATCTCGGTGCGGCCGCACGTCGGGCAGACGCGATAGGTGATCCCGCGCTGCCGCAGCCCGAGGGCGCGCAGGATCGCGTAGGCGACGTGCACCTCCTCCACCGGGTCGCCGGTGAGCGACACGCGCACGGTGTCCCCCAGCCCCTCGGCAAGGAGGATCCCCAGCCCGACGGCGGAGCGGATCGCCCCCTCCCACGGGGTTCCCGCCTCGGTGATCCCGATGTGGAGCGGATAGTCGACCTCGCGCACGATCATGCGGTAGGCGGCGATCGTCATCGGAACGTCGGTCCCTTTCAGCGAGATCACGATGTCGTGGAACCCGTGCTCCTCGAGGATGCGCACCTCGCGCAGGGCGCTCTCCACCATCCCTTCCGCCGTTGCCTCCCCGTGCGGGCCGCGGAACTCGGGGGCGAGCGATCCCGAGTTCGCCCCGACCCGGATCGGGATCCCCGCGGCCTTCGCTGCCTCCACCACCTCCCCGATCTTGTCCGGGTCGGTGATGTTCCCCGGGTTGAGGCGCAGCTTGTCGACCCCGGCTTCGATTGCGGCGAGGGCGAGCCGGTGACTGAAGTGGATGTCGGCGACGAGCGGGAGGGAGATCCGCTCCTTGATCGCAGGGAGGGCATCCGCTGCGGCCTGGTCCGGAACCGCGACGCGCACGATCTCGCATCCCGCGGCGTGCAATCGGTTTATCTGGGCGACGGTCGCCTCCACGTCGCGGGTGTCGGTGTTGGTCATCGATTGCACGACGATCGGTGCTTCGCCCCCGATCACCACACCACCAACGTTCACCGCCCTCCGCGTCACGCTGCACCTCCGGCGAACTCCCGCACAAGCGCCCCGATCCCCCGGCCGATCGCCCGGCCGGCCCGGATCGCGGCGAGCCCGGCTTTGATCGCGGCGATCGGGTGACGGAGCGCGTCACCGGCCCCGGTCAGGGGAAGCTCAACCCCGGCCGGATCGAGGACGCTCTTCACGGCGAGGAATGAGACCCCGTTATCATCCGCCCACTCGGCCAGCTTTCCTGCTTCCATCTCCACTCCCAGCGCCTTTGTCTCGGTGTGCAGCCGTTGTTTCTCTTCTTTTTTTCCGATCACCCGCGCCGCGGTGACGAGCCGTCCCGGAGCGGGGTGAATCCCCTCCCGCGCGAGCGCGGCCCGCGCCCGGGTTAACAGCTCGGGGGCGATCGCGATCGCCCGCCCGCGGTGGATCACCTCGGTCGCCAGGATCAGATCCCCAATCCCGAGCCTCGGATCGAGCCCGCCACAGAACCCAGTCGAGATGAGAAGATCAGGCCTTCCCCCTGCTGTGATCGCCCGCGCGAATCCGGACGGCGCTCCGACCCGGACGCGCACCACCCGCGTCCCCGGGATCTTCGGAATCCACGCCGTCTCGAGTCGGAAGCAGGCCGCCACCACGATCATCCCCCCCGCTCACCCCGCGCCAGAGTCAACAGGTCGCGCGGCTTGGACAGGGCCTCGAGGATGCTCGCCCCCTCGAACCCGGAGTGCATCATGCAGTTCGTGCACCGGCGATCCTTGCCCGGCCCGTATCTCTCCCACAGCTTAGGATCGAACAGCTCGTTCACGTCCTCCACGTGCTCGTCGGCGAGGATGTAGCACGGCTTCCGCCATCCGAGCACGGTGTAGGTCGGAGTCGTCCACGCAGCGCACGGGTAATCCCGCTCCCCGCGGAGGAAGTCGAGATACAGCGGGTTGTTGTAGAACGGGAACCCCTTGGTCGGATCGAGGACCTTGCGGAACACCTCGATCGATTCCTGCCGCTCGAGGAAGAGCTCGCGGTCGGAGACGTCCTTGTACGCGTAGCCCGGGGAGACCATCAACCCCTCCACCCCAAGCTCGGTGAGGAGCGCGAACAGCTTGTGCAGGTCCTCGACGTCGGATCCGTGGAACAGGGTCGTGTTCGTGTTCACCCGGAACCCGCGTTTGATCGCCTCCTTGAGCCCAGCGATCGCCGTGGCGTACGTCCCCTTCCGCTGCGTCACGTAGTCGTGGATCTTCTCCGTCCCGTCCAGGTGGACGACGAACGAGAAGTAGGGGGTCGGCTTGAACAGGTCGAGCTTCTCCTGGAGGAGCAGCCCGTTCGTGCACAGGTAGATGAACCGCTTCTCGGCGATGATCGCCTTTACGATCTCCCCGATCTGGGGATGGAGGAGCGGTTCGCCGCCGGCGATCGATACGATCGGTGCCCCGGAGGCGTGCACCGCCTCCAGCGACTGCTCTACCGTCAGGCGCCGGCCGAGGACGCTCTTGTACTCCTCTACTCTTCCGCACCCGATGCAGTGGAGGTTGCACGCCTCGAGTGGTTCGAGCATCGTGACGAACGGGAAGTACTTCCTCCCCTTCGCCTTCTGCGCCATGATATACCGCGCCATCGTCAGATCCAACTTAAGTGGTCGTTTCATTTCTCTCTCCTTGCCAGATAGTCTATCAACTCGGTCATCTTCTCCTTATGGGGGAACGGAAGCGCAGCGAGAATCTCCTCAGCCCTGCCGAGATGCTCCTTCACCATCCGTTCTGCGATTTCCTTCGCTCCGAGCCGCTCGAGCACCGTCACCACGGCGGTCACATCGGCGTCGGTCAGGCCCTCCTTTTGGTACGTCTCGACGAGGATGGTGCGATCGGCTCCGCCGGCGCGGGACAGGCCGACTACGACCGGAAGCGACTTCTTCCGGCGGCGGATGTCCGAACCGAGGGGTTTTCCGGTCACTTCGCCGTTCCCCCAGATACCGAGAATGTCGTCGCGGATCTGAAATGCCCGTCCCAACGCCATACCAAGATCGGACAACCTATTGAGGGTCTCCGCTTCCGCTCCTGCCACGAGCCCGCCCAGGGTGAACGAGCCCCGAATGAGGGCCCCTGTCTTCTTGTCGATCATCTCCATGTACTCGTCCACGGTCGCTTCCCGTGTCTCGAACGAGAGATCGAGTCCCTGCCCCTCGATCATCTCGATCGTGGCGGAAACGAGGGCCGCCGTGATCTGCGGGCCAGCGGAGAGCGCCTCCCGGATCGCGATCGCCGCCATCAGGTCGCCGGCGTTTATCCCCTGCGCGATCCCGTGCAGGGACCACACGGTCGGGCGGCCGCGGCGCAGCCTGTCACCGTCTTGGATGTCGTCGTGGATGAGGGAGAAGTTGTGGATGAGCTCGATCCCGACCGCAGCGGGGAGGGCTCTCCTCGGATCCGCCCCGAGCTCGGTCGCGGTGAACAGGACGAGGCTCGGGCGCAGGAGCTTTCCCAGGTTCTCCCTCCGGGCTCCGGTCTCGTCCTCCAGACCGACGTGGTACCGGAGGACCGGATGCAGGAGGGAGGTGCCAGCGAGCGCCCCTTCCAGCCCGGAGACGATCAGATCCCTGAACTCCGTCAATATCCTCGGTGTAGTCATCTTTCCGGTGATAACCTCACTATTCCCAGCCGTTCCGCCGCCTCCACAAGCTCGGCCGCGGAGTGGGCGTTGAGCTTGCGCATCAGCCGCGCACGGTGGTTGCGCACCGTGTGGAGGCTGCGCGACATGATCTGCGCGATCTCCGCGTTCCTCTTCCCCTCCACGATCAGCTGGAGGACCTCCCGCTCCCGCTCCGTCAGGGACGGCCCCTCTTCCTTCAGCTCTGGAATTCCGTCCGGGAAGTAGGTCTTCCCCGCCGCGACCGCCGCGATCGCCGCAAGCAGCCGCGTGGGAGCCTCGTCCTTCGGGACGTAGCCGTGCGCCCCGGCTTGGGCCGCGTGGGCTACGTAGCCTTGATCCGCGTACATCGAGAGGACGATCACCCGCGTATCCGGCGAAATCCGCTTCAACCTCCGGATGGAGTCGATCCCGTTCAGGATCGGCATCGATATGTCGACGAGGGCGAGGTCGGGACGCTCCCTTCGGATCACCCGCAGGAGGGCGCGCCCGTCCCCCGCCTCCCCCACGACCTCGATCCCGGAGGATGAGAGGAGGGAAGCGATCCCCTCGCGCACGAGGGCATGATCATCTCCTAACACCACCCTAATTCTATTCACTCCGTAAGTTTACTGGAAATGGAGCTTCGGCGTAATGGGGAAAATGTATCAATCCCGCGCTTCGAGCCTGATCCTCCTGGCATGCGCGATCAGGCCGGCACGGGTGTGGATCCCGAGCTTCTCCATCAGCCGGGCGCAGTGGTTGGCGACCGTCCGCGGGCTGATCCCGAGGAGCGCCGCGATCTCGGCATCCTCCTTTCCCTCTCCGAGGAGGGAAAGGACGTCCTGCTCCCGCTCGGTCAACCCGAAGCTCGGCCGTTCCAGGGTCCCCTTCACCGCCGCGTCGATCGCCGCATACAGGGTGTCGGCCGAGGCTGACTTGGAGACGAGCCCACACGCCCCGGCGGCGACGGCCGCGGCGGCGTACTCCGGCTCGTCGTACATCGTGAGGACGAGGATTCTCGTGTTCGGGGAAGCAGCGATGAGGTCGGGAATCGCGCTCAGCCCGTCGCGGTCGGGGAGGGAGAGGTCGAGGAGGAGAAGATCGGGGGACGCACGGCGGACGAGCGCGAGCGCGGACGCGGCGTCGGCCGCCTCTCCGATCACGTCGTAGCGGGCGGAGAGGAGCCGGACCAATCCAGCGCGGACGAGGGCATGGTCATCGACGATCGCGATTCTTATCCCCGGCATACGGGACCTCCACCTCGAGCCGCGTCCCTTCCCCGGGTCGGGAGGATACCGACATCCTCCCCCCGATCCCCTCCACCCGCTCCCTGATCCCGCGCAGGCCGAGGCCGGGGACGGCGGCATGGTCGAACCCGATTCCGTCGTCGGTGACAACGAGGACGATCGCCCCCTCCCGCTGCTCCACCGCGATCTCGACGTGCCGCGCCTGCGCGTGCGCCTCGATGTTCCGGAGCGCCTCCTGGGCGGCGGAGAAGAGGAGCCCCTCGTGCTCCTGGGGAAGCCGCTCGGTGATCTCAACGCGCACCCTCACATCCACATTTCCCGCCTCCTCCACCATCCTGCCGAGCCGGCGGAGCGACGGGCCGAGCCCGAGGTCGTCGAGGAGGGGAGGGCGGAGGGAGTGGGCGAGGTCGCGCGTCTGAGAGATCGCCCGATCGATCAGTCCTTGGGCCCGAGTGACATCCCCCCCGGCAGCGAGCTCGAGCTTGACCGCAGCGAGGGTCTGGCCGAGCTCGTCGTGGAGCACACGCGCGATCCGGCGGCGCTCCTCATCCTGGGCGGAGAGGATCCGCTGGGAGAGCTTGGAGAGCTCCCGCTCGCGGGCGCGGAGGGCCCTGTTCTTCCGGGCGTAGATCTCGGTGAACGCACGCACCGTATAGGAGAGCGCCCCGTACACCCCGGCCGCCCCGGCAAGGATCGTGGTCAGGTTGTAGGCCAGGTTCCGGTACGGGGCCTCATAGGGCGGGAACAAGGAACGATGTGGAATCACGCCGAAATACTCGAGGATCACCAGGCTGGAGTAGAGGAGAACCACAAGACCGGTGATCAGGTACCCCTGCAGCTCGGGGAGGAAGAAGTTTGCGTAGATAACGGTGAATACATAGAAGATGACCCCGATCCACTCGCTCCCCCCCATCAAGTGGATCAGTGCAGTGATCAGGACGATCTCAGCGATGAAGAACCCGGCGTGCGCCCAATGAAGGCCGGTAGGGTTCGTCTGCCGCTCGATCAGGTACTTGAACGGGAAGGTGAGGAGGAACCAGACGAGGGGGGCGTAGAACAGCGGGTTCAGATAGCTGATCTTGGTCAGTAAGATGACGATGAGGGCGATCGCGGAGAATGCCCCGAGGGTGATCCTCCGCGCCATCACCGTCTTGATGACGGTCGCCTTCAGCTCGGCGAAGTCCGGATCGGAGACCATCGCGCCTTTACTTGAGGGTCGGCGGGATGACGATCTTTCCGAAGTTTTTCTCGTATTTTGCGATGTTCTCCCCGATAGCACCGTACAGCCGCTTCATGTGCCCGGGGTTGAGGATGATCCGCGACACGAGGAGGGCTTGATCGGCCTCCGGGGTCTGCGTCTGGGGATCGACGAACAGAAAGTCGATGATGAACTCCTCCTTGCGGTGAGAGATGAGGGCGAGGTTCGAATAGTTCCCCCGTCGCGTTTCGTTGTCCGCAGTAATCCGCATCTGCCTATCTACCACTTTCTACCACCTCCGTTTGTTGTCGGAAGATGGTAGCCCCTACGCGGATGGCGAACAACTACGGGATGAGGTAACGGGTGAAGAACCGCTCCACTGTCTCCCGGTGGCGCCCAGGGATCAGGATATGGTGGTTGCCGAGCGGTTCGGTCAGGATCGAAGCGATCTCCCCTTCCACCGCGATCGCAAGCTGGGTGCGGCACAGGTCCTCCCGTGGTGGGACCGCCTCGATCACTCCCTCCCGCACGAACAGGCGATCGAGTCGTTCCCCACCGAGGCGGAGGATGGTGCACGGCCCCGGAGGGATTTTCGCGGCGATCCCGACTCCAATACCCGATTCGAAGTGGCTGCGCACCGCGTACCCTGACGCAAGGGATAACGGACAGGTGCAATGCGCAAGGTGGATCTTCCCGCCGTTGAGGTCAACGGAGGTGACGTTTCCCATGAATGTCACCTGTCCGGATAAGAGGCTCCCGAGGTAGAGGGAGAACAGGGCCTGCAGATCCCCCTCGCATCCTGCCGGCACCCGCTCGTCGTTCAGACGGGATAAGGCATAGCATCCCGTGTTTTGAATCCGGGTGACCAGATCGAAGCATCGGATCGTGAACGCCGCGAGATGATGTTCATCCACCAGCTCGCGGATCGCGGCGTAGATCGCCACCGCGCCCTGCAGCTCCTCCACGCTCGGCTCAGCCACCGTCTCCGCTTCCTTGGTAAACCGGGAGACGTCGCGCCGCGGGGTGCGGACCCGCTCCACCCGCGCGATCACTTCATCGATCGGGATCTTGATGAGCTCGATCCCCAGCCTCCCTTTGAGGAAGGCGCGGTCGACATCACTCGCCACCAACCACTCCGATGGTTCACCGATCAGCCCGATCCGACTGAACCGGAGCTCCTCCCACGCCGTGGCGACCCGCAGCTCGCGTGCCAGCTCGACAGCGATCTCCTCGGGGGAACCAAACAGGATCCTCCCTTCCCCTCCGTCCTGACGGATGCGCGCCAGGATCTCGAGGGCCGCTGGAAGGGAATTGTGGCCCGGATGGGCAATGAGGATCGCCGGGGGTGGGAGCTGGGATACGACCTTCAACACCTCCCGTTCCACTCCGCCGGTGAGCACGAGGACAGCGGGCAAACCGGTGCCGGTAGGGAACTCCGCCTCGGACACGGAGAACCCGCCTGCGGCCTCGATCCCGGACAGGATCTCCTGCTTCAGCCGAGCGATCTCCCGCTTCCCGTGGAGGGGAGAAGCCTGCACGATCACTTCCACCTTGTCCATGTCCTGATCCTATGCGGGAATGAACGGCCGCGGGATGTAAGGCTGGACCTGAAAACCGGACACCGATGACCCGACGACCTCCCGGTTGGGTGAAAAATACAGGAACAGATGCCGTCGCCGTTGACGCAGGGGATAGAGGTGCATATAATCGTGATGGGACGGCGGCGTAGCCAAGTGGCAAGGCAAGGGACTGCAAATCCCTCATTCCCCGGTTCGAATCCGGGCGTCGCCTCCATGGGTGGTTAGCTCAGCTGGGAGAGCGCATGCTTGACGTGCATGAGGCCAGAGGTTCGAGTCCTCTACCACCCATTTCTCTTGCATCGCATCCCTCCGCTGCGATATAGTAGCTAAAACCTACTTCTCTAATCGGATATAAGGAGGGAAAATGCGAAGGATACTGGTTTTTGCGTTCTTGGCGACCATCGGACTCGGGTGGATCGGGCTCGCCGCGCCGAAGATATCGGTCGACCAGGCGGTGTACGACTTCGGCGAGGTGGTCGCCGGAATTGCGGTTACCCATACGTTCGTCCTCACCAACGTCGGGGACGCCGCGCTCACCATCACTCGGGTGCGGACGAGCTGCGGCTGCACGACGACCGCCCTCACCAAAACGACCCTCGCGCCAGGAGAGTCGGTGGAACTGACCGCGACGTTCGACACCACCCATTACAGCGGGAAGGTGGGTAAGAGCGTCTATGTGGAATCGAACGACCCGCATACCCCGAAGCTCGTGTTGGTCTTGACCGGGACAGTGAAGCGGGGTGAACCATACAACATCTCCGTTGCTGATCTGAATTACCTGTTCTACATCCTGATCGATCTGCGCAGTCCGGATGACTACGCCGCGGCTCACCTGTTCGGGGCGATCAACATCCCGTACGATCAGCTCTCCGGCTGGTACAACCGGCTTCCAAAAGGGATCCTCATCGTCCTGTACGATCAGGACGGCTCCCTCTCCGACAAAGCAGCGCAGGAGATGATCGCCGCCGGGTTCCCACAGGCGAAGAGCCTTCTCGGCGGACTGAACGAGTGGATGCGCTTGTACAAAGCAAGGTTCGTCCTCACCGCGGAATAGGAGGCTCGGTTGCCCGTGGTGGACTCCGCGGGTATCATATGCCTAAATAGGCATATAGGAGAGGACATGAAAGATTGGAGCGAGGCGTTTAGTGCGCTCGGAAATCCTGAGCGCCTGCGCCTCTTCCTTCTTCTCGTTCACCAGGATGAAGCAGGGGGGCTCTGCGTGTGCGAATTGGTGGAGGCGCTGGGGATCCCGCAGTACCGGGTCTCCAAGCACCTGGGAGCGCTGCGCCGAGCTGGATTGATCACGAACGTCCGCACAGGAAGGTGGGCGTATTACAGCGTGGCGTGCTCGCAGCCGGCCAAGGACCTCTCGACTTTCCTCCGGAAGGCGCTCCCCGCTTCGAAGGTCGCCGCTGAACTCGAACAGCTGAGGGAGAGCCTCTCTTTGCGGGTGAACGGGCGCTGCGTCTCGGAGAAGAGGCGGGGAAGGGGCGAAGATACCTGAGGATTGTGAAGGAGGAAGAGTGAAATCGAAGCGGAGTTTGGTCCTTCTCGTCGCGTTGCTTCTTGGCGTGCTCTTCGCCTACGGCGCCTGGGGGACACAGCTTGTGATGTTCTACGAGGACGGATGTCCGCATTGCGCGCGGATAGAGGCGTTCTTGAACTCGATCGCCCCGAAGTATCCGACCCTGGAGATCACGCGCTACGAGATCCACGATCCGGCCGCGCACGACCTCCTCGACCAGCTTCTGACCGCGTACAACGCCGAGCTCGGACCGGTTCCGATCATCTTCATCGGAGATGTGGCGTTCGTCGGGGGGACGTTCTACGGTCTCTACCCGGAGCCGACGACGGTCAGTGGACGAGCGGAGGAGATGCAGCTCGAACAGGTTATCCAACAGGCGATTGAGGAAGACGCCCCCTCCCCACTCTCCCGGATCGAGGGGAAGTCGGGGAGCGGACTGGCCAAGTCCCTCACCATCCCGGCAGTAGTCCTCGCCGCCGCCGCCGACTCGGTGAACCCGTGCACGTTCGCCGTCCTCGTCCTCCTCCTCGGGACCCTCCTCGTCGCCGGGAAGCGAGGGAAGGTCCTCCAGGCCGGGCTGGCGTTCATCGCTGCGATCTACATCTCCTATTTCTTGATGGGGATCGGGATATTCTCCGCGATCCAGGCGGCCGGGGTGCAGCGTCCGTTCGTCATCGCCGTCTCCGGGCTCGCCATCCTCCTCGGGCTGTGGAACATGAAGGACTACTTCGCCTACGGGAAGTGGTTCACGATCGAGGTTCCCGATCGGTGGCGTCCGCTCGTCAAGCGGATCACGTCATCGGTCGTCTCCGTCCCTGGTGCATTCGCGGTCGGGGTGCTCGACTCCCTGTTCCTCCTTCCCTGCTCCTCCGGGCCGTACATCGCGATCCTCGCGCTCCTGTCCAAGACGACGACCAGGACGCAAGGGATCGGACTCCTCTTGTTCTACAACTTGATTTTCATCATGCCGCTGATCATCATCACCGGGGCGGTCCACTTCGGGTACACGACCACGGCCCGGGCGGAGCGGTGGCGCTCGGCGCGACTCGGGAAGCTCCACCTCGTCTCCGGGCTGATCATGTTCCTCCTCGGGGTGGGGATGATCATCGCGGTCCAGTTCGGCTATATGTAGGGAGGTGGCTTGAAAACAAGAATCGCATCGGCGTTGCTGGTCTTCCTGGTGGCGGCGGCTGCGTTGGGATTCGGTCAGGTGCAGACTCCGTCCACCGTGCAGACCGGTTCCCAGACCATCTCGCCGACGATCGTCGTATTCTATGCCGCTGGCTGCCCGAATTGCGAGCGGATGGAGGAGATCCTCGACGCCCTCCTCGTCGATCACCCTAACATGACGGTCGCCCGCTACGAGATCGATGCCCCGGGGGCAAGGTCCCTCCTGTGGAAGCTCTCCTCCCGCTACAAGGTCCTGGCGACACAGGTCCCGGTGATATTCGTCGGAGATCAGGCGATCGTCGGTGCAGGAAGGGCGCAGGAGTTCGCCCTGCGAACGGCGATCGACGATTGCGCCACCCTTGGTTGCCCCTCTCCGCTCGATTACGCCGCCGTGGGGGTCCCGAACGACTTCCTGTGGCTCGGGCTGTTCGTCGGGATGTTCCTCCTGTTTCTCCTCTTGCAGCGCTAGTTGCCCTTGTCGCCGAACGGTCCTATACTCTCCAAGATGGAGAAGGATAGATCACACCAACTCAGCAACGAGCAACTCCTCACACGTCTGAGGGAAGCGATCGATGCCGGGATCACCGGAGATGAGCTGGCCCGCCTGAAAGACGAGATCGTGAGGCGCAACGTCGGGTTGGTCAAGTCGATCGCGCTTGAGTTCACAAACTCCGGCGAGGAGCTGGAAGATCTGATCCAGGCCGGTTACATCGGGCTTCTGAACGCAGTGGCCAACTTCGACCTGTCACGCAAGGTCCGTTTCTCAACGTACGCAAGCCATCTCATCCGCGGCGAGATCCGTCACTACATCAGGGACAAGCACGCCCCGGTCCACGTTCCACAGTGGGTCCAGGCGATGAACCGCCGCGTCACCGAGGCGGAGGAGGAGTTCTTCAAGCAGGAGGGGCGCCCCCCAACCTTGCAGGAACTCGCCGCCCGTGTCGGGGTGGATGAGAAGCAGCTCGTGGAGATCCTGCGCGGGCGGGAGGCGATGACCTACGTATCGATCGACGAAAAACGGCGCGCCGAGGATCCAAATCCTGCTGTGCCAAGCATCGATCATTTCATCACAGAGAAGGAGGACGGCCTTCCGTTGGATGTGCGGATCCGGATCGTGGCGGCAATCGAACGGCTCGGAGAGCTGCAGCGGCGGGTGGTGGAGGGGATCTTCTACCAGGGGAAGAGCCAGGCCGAGGTCGGCAAGGACCTCGGGATCTCTCAGCGCCAAGTGTCGCGGATGAAGGAGGCGGCACTCCGCGCTCTGCGGGACAAGCTAGAACCGAAGAAAGATGCTGAATAACGGAACTTCTAGGCATAATAGTGACGAGAGCGGTGGTGAGAAAGAGGAGGAAATGAAGTTGGAAGACTTACTATCCCTGATCGGAAATGCGGTAGATCGACTGCAACGTAGCGTCACCCTGTTCTCCGACTCCGACCGCTCCGCTGGGCTGAAGGAGCTGCAGCACGTGGTCAACGAAATCGACCAGTACATCGCAAAGATCGATCAGGATCCCCTCCTCAAGATCGCCGGGATCGACCGCGATCAGATCGTGAGCGAGCTCGAGGGGGTGAAGCACGAGCTCACCCTGGTGATCGATGAGCTCACCGCTGCCTCAACCGGCTAGGATGAAGGACAGACCACGGGCGGTGATCACGGGGGGGACAGGGGCGATCGGCCTTGCTACCGCCAAGAGCCTCTCCCAGTCTGGGTACCTTCCAATCCTGAACTACGCCCACGACGAGGCCCGCGCCATGGCTGCGCTGCGCGCCCTCAACGGAGGCGCCGTGCTGGTGCGGGCCGATGTTACGACAGAGGCCGGAGCGACCAAGCTGGCGGAGGAGGCGACCGCCGGAGGGATCGTCCGCGTTCTCGTCAACTGCGTAGGGGATTTCCTGTATAAACCCCTCCTGGAGACGACGCTCGCGGAGTGGGATGAAATCATCCGCAGCAACCTCACCGCCGCCTTCCTGTGCGCGCGTGCATTCATCCCTCACATGAGGAAGAACAAGGGCGGGGTGATCATCAACGTGGGGATGATGCACGCCGAGACGGTGCGCGCCGTCCCTCACACCGTCCCCTATACCGCGGCCAAGGCCGGGTTGATGGTTCTCACCAAATCCCTCGCCAAGGCGGAGGGACGGTATGGAATCAGGGTAAACGCGGTAAACCCCGGTTTCATCACCGGTGTCTACCCTCCTCCCACCGGGGCAGAGATCCCCCTCGGCAGGGTGGGAAGACCGGAGGAGGTGGCCGCCGCGATCGCGTTCCTCGCCTCGGACGACGCCTCCTACATCACCGGCGCCGTCCTCGAGGTGCACGGTGGTGCTTACCTCTAAGGAGTGCTGACCTCGGCCTTGTACCCTCCATCCGCCCGTTCCACCGTGATCATCGTGGTTCTGTTCGCCGATACGATGACGTTCTCCACCACGGTCGGCGGGAGGGTGTCGATCACCACGCGGTAGACACCGGCGGGGAGGTTCGGGGCCGGTTCGCGCAGGTTTCCGCTGAACACCTCCTGCCCAGCCTGATCGTAGACGTGGTAGCGGAGTTCGGTCGGAAGCTGAAGCGCTTGGCGAAGTTCGGAGCTGCTCTGGGCATCGAAGTAGATCCCTCCGGTGGCGGCGGCGATCTCCTTCAGCTGCTCCCGCGCCTTGGGCAGGCTCCCGATGTCGAACCCGACCACGTGGATCTTCAGGTCATACCCGGCGGCGAGGAGGTCCTTAGCCGCTTTTACCGGATCACCGTGACACGTCTCCATCCCATCGGTTACGAGCAGGATGAGGTCAGGACCGTATGCCCCGTCGAAGTCCTCTTTCGCCTGCTCCAAGGCGTAAGCGATCGGAGTGGGTCCGCCCGTCTCGATCGCCTGAATCCGGGCGCGCAACGCCGCGCGGTCGAGCGGCGCGAGCGGGACGAGGAGCTTACTCACCTGACAGCCGCCAAATACGCGCAGCCCAACGCGGGTCCCGTCGGGGATCGTTCCCACCAACTCATCGAGGACCCGCTTTGCCACCTCGATCTTGGTCGAATCCTCGAACGGCTCGGCCATGCTCGAGGAGGTGTCGAGGATGATGAGCAGGTTCTTCGGGGCCTCGAGCGCGGTCAAGGCGAGCTCACCGCCGGGGCGCAGTTCGAGTGCCCCCATCTCCTCGCCGGTCGCTCGCGTCGGGCCCATCGCCCCGACCGCATCTACGCACGGTCCGGAACATGCGCTTCGATCCTCGTCCGCCGGGACGTCGCTGATCCGCACAAATCTGAATTCCTCCCCCGGTTGCACATAGGGGGAGATGTCGATCCCGGTCGGCCAGGAATCGGCCTGCCCCACCGCAATGAACGAACTCCCGTCTGCGCTGATCTCGATTCGCGCCGGGTGCCCGTTGGTTATGTAGACGAACAGGTCGGGACCGGGAACGTCGACCAGCCGGTTGTCGACGAACTCCAGAACCAGGTAGGCGCGGTCGTCGAGCTCGCTCAATCGGTAGCCGAGGGAGACGGAGCACGTTCCGCACCCCGCACAGTTCGTGCACCCCGGTCCGTCGCAGTCCGGCGGTCCGAGCGCCTCCTTGGCACGGGAGAACGCCGTGCAGACACAGCTTCCCTGCACGTAAGCCGCCACCCGATCGGCGAACGCAGAGTCCCCCTGCGGGAACGTCACTCCGCCGTAGGTCGTGGGCTGGGCAGTTCCGAGCTGTCCGATCGTCCCGACAGCCCATACCAACCAGATGAGCCCGAGGATGATCCTTGCCGTCTTCATGTGGCGCGTTCTTTTCATCGGTCACCTCCGAAGGTCTTCCCGACCACCATCATAGAACGATTTGCAGGGGAAGACAAGAGGAAGGGCGAGCATTCCGGTTGACAGGGCTGTTTCGGTTCGCTAACATGGGGCAGTCGCCGAGGTGGCGGAATTGGCAGACGCGCATGGTTGAGGGCCATGTGGACATAAAACGTCCGTGCGGGTTCAAGTCCCGCCCTCGGCACCAATTCGATCATCGTAAGCAGGCCCGGTTATGCGCATTTTAGTCGACGTAATGAGTGGAGATCTCCCGCCGGAGGAGCTGGTAAGAGGCGGGGTAACAGCCGGGCGTGAGGCAGGGATCGAGATCGGGTTTGTCGGAGCCCCTGACGTAATTCGTACTGCCCTCTCCCAGGTCCATGAGCGGGAAGGAGGGAGGTTCTTCATTGTCCCTGCCTCCCAAGTGATCCGGATGGACGACCCGCCGGTGCGCGCGGTGCGAGAGAAGCGCGACTCATCGCTGATAAAGGGATTAACCTCCCTGAAGCACGGTGAGGGAGATGCATTCGTCACCCCGGGGAACACTGGGGCGGCCGTCGCCGGCGCGATCTTCACCCTGGGAAGGATCCACGGGGTCCCCCGCCCGGGGATCGCCGCCACCCTTCCCACCCTGTCCGACAGGGAGATCTTGATCATCGACGTCGGAGCGACGGTCGATTGCGCCCCGCCTCATCTCCTTCACTTCGGGCTGATGGGAGGGAGTTACGCCCGCGACGTCATGGGGATATCGACACCGCGGATCGGCCTGTTGAACATCGGAGTGGAGAAGACAAAGGGGAACAAGCTCACCCAACGTGCGTTCTCGTTGCTTGAGGGAAGCCCTCTCCCGTTCGTTGGGAACGTAGAGGGGCATGACCTCCTCACCGATCCCGGAGTCGACGTCGTCGTCTGCGACGGGTTTGTGGGAAACGTCTTCCTCAAGGCGCTTGAGGGCGGAATAAACGCAGTGACCAGCTTCCTGCGGAACGGAATCCGCAGCGGAGGCCCCCGGGAGAAGCTCGGCGGGCTGTTGCTGCAACCGGTCTTCGCGGCGTTGCGGGAGCGACTCTCCTACGAGCGTCATGGTGGCGCGCCCCTCCTTGGGGTAAACGGGGTGGTGGTGATCGGGCACGGGCGCTCGGACGCCGCGGCGATCGCCGGAGCGATCAACGCGGCGCGACGGGCGGTAGCAGCGAGGCTGAACGAGCGGATCGCGCAGGGAATGAAAGGATGGGGAAACATTGGGAGCTAAGATACTCGGTACAGGAAGCTACTTGCCGAAAGACGTGAGGACAAACGACGATCTCGCCCAAATCGTGGAGACGTCGGATGAATGGATCGTGAAACGCACTGGAATCCGGACGCGGCACATCCTCGAGCCGGATCAAGACCCGGCGGAGATAGGGATCGCGGCCGGAAAGGAGGCCCTCGCCGCGGCCGGCGCATCCCCGGACGATGTTGACCTCTTGATAGTGTCCACCAACTTCCCGGAGATGATCTGCCCGGGGTCGGCGCCGTTCATCGCCGTCGGGCTCGGGATGAAGCAGCAGCCGTTCTTCGACCTCAAGGCCGGTTGTTCCGGGTTTGTCTACGCGCTGACCGTAGCCAGCGGGTTGATCGACGCCGGAATTTACCAACATATCCTCGTGATTGGGGCCGAGGCCATGTCGCGGGTGATCGATTGGACCGATCGCAGGACGTGCGTCCTGTTCGGAGACGGGGCCGGAGCCACCCTGCTCGGGCCGGGGAGTCCCGGGGAAGGGGTACTGGGGATCTCACTGCACGCGGTTGGGGAACAGGCAATGCTCATCCATCTTCCCGGTGGGGGAACGCGCATCCCGGCAAGTCATGCCACTGTTGACGCCAGGGAACACTTCGTGAAAATGGAGGGGTCCGGGGTGTACCGAAGTGCCGCACCAATGATGGATACCGCGACCAGGGAGGCATTGGCCGCTGCCGGACTGGGATTGGAAGACGTCGACTGGCTGATCCCGCATCAGGCGAACATCCGCATCATCGAATCCCTCGTGCGGCGCCTTGAATTCGATCCGGATCGGGTGATCATCAATATTGACCGAGTGGCAAATACTTCTAGTGCGTCTATTCCAATCGCCCTCGATGAAGCACTGCGCGACGGCCGCATTAACCGCGGAGACGTCGTCGTCCTCACCGCGTTCGGGGCCGGGGTGACCTACGGAGCAGCGGTGGTGCGGATCTGATATGCCCGGAAAGACCGCATTCCTGTTCCCGGGGCAAGGGACGGTCCCGGAGGTCCTTCCACCTTCCTCTCCATTGGTCGACCGCCTCCTCGCCCAGGCCGCCGCGGCCGGGATCGACCTGAAAGAGCTGATTCAAGATCGCCAGCGGATAGCGCTCACCGAGTTCGCCCAGCCTGCGATCCTGATCGATTCCCTCGCCAAGGACCAGGCCCTCCGGGCCGCTGGGTTCGCTCCCGATGTCGTCGCCGGCCATTCTCTGGGGGAGTACGCCGCCCTGGCGAGCTCCGGGGTGATCTCCCCGGCCGATGCCCTGTCGGTGGTGATCGCGCGCGGGCGGTTGATGGGACACGTACCAGGAGCGATGGCCGCGATCTTGAAGCTCGATCGGGAGGAGGTGGAGGAGGTCTGCGCTGCAACCGGAACGAGCGTCGCCAACTACAACGCTCCTGGCCAGATCGTGATCTCGGGAGAAGCCGCTGCGATTGAGGCGGCGATGCGCCTCGCCAAAGAGCGGGGCGGTCGGGCGGTCAGGTTGAACGTCTCCGGGCCGTTTCACTCCCCCGCGATGGCCCCGGCGCAGGCGGGCCTCGCTCCGCGGATCGAGGCCCTCGAGTTCCGCCGTCCTCAGGTCCCGGTCATCTCCGGGGTGAGCGGGAAAGCGGAGACCGATCCGGCACGACTGAAGGAGCTCCTCTTGACACAGATCACTGCATGCGTACGCTGGGAAGAGGCGGTGAACGCAATGGTAGGGCTCGGGGTGCGGACGGCGATCGAGGTCGGGCCAGGCGAGGTACTGACCCGGATCGGAAGGAGGATCACCGACCGGATTGAATTCCTAGATTACGAGGAGGTGAGCCGTGGGAGAGCTTGACGGTCGAGTGGCGGTCGTCACCGGGGGAACACGCGGGATTGGAAGGGCGATCGCGGTCCGCTTGCATCGAGAAGGGTGTTCGGTTACAGTCCTCGCCCGCAATGAGGAAGCGGGAACGGCACTGGAGGCGGAGTTCCCGGGGATGGAGTTCGTACCGGCGGACGTGACCGACTTCGCGCAGCTTCAGGAGGCGGCAAAGGAGGTGTACTCCCGCCATGGTCGGGTCGATTTCCTCGTGAACAACGCCGGGGCGACGCGCGACCGTCTCCTCCTGCGGATGGGGAAGGAGGACTGGGACCGGGTGATAGCAGTGAACCTGACCGGAGCGTACAACACCGTTCGCGCCTTCCTCCGCTACATCATCCGCGCCGAGGAAGGAGGAATCGTGACCATCTCTTCGGTGGTGGGGGAGACGGGAAACATCGGCCAAGCGAACTACGCTGCAGCCAAGGCCGGGCTCGTCGGCTTCTCCCGCAGCCTGGCCAAGGAGGTCGCAGGGAGGGGAGTGCGGGTGAACGTCGTCGCGCCGGGGTTCATCGAGACCGAGATGACCGCGGGCCTGTCGGATGAGATACGGGATTCCTACATCTCCCGCATCCCGCTCCATCGCCCCGGGACGGCGGACGAAGTGGCGGAGGTGGTGGAGTTCTTGCTATCGCCCCGCGCTTCCTATATAACTGGGCAAGTTATCCATGTGAACGGGGGGCTTTACCCCTAAAAGGTGTCTACGAAAGGGAGGTGTACGCATAGATGAGCGACATCGCAGAACGGGTAAAGGCGATCATCTCCGATCAGTTGATGGTCGACCCGGAGGAGATTACAGAGGAGTCTTCGTTCGTCGAGGATCTCGGCGCTGATTCACTCGACACCGTCGAACTGATCATGGAGTTCGAGGACGAGTTCGGAATCGAGATCTCGGACGAGGACGCGGAGAAGATCACCACCGTCGGGGAGGCGATCGCCTACCTGGAAAAGCTGATGGAAGAGAAGGAAGAAGAATAAACTGGTTCCAGTGGGAGGAGGAAATGGAGGGACAAGCGGTTACGGTTGTCCCTTTTTCTTTTCCCGGACTATCATATAGGATCGAGGTGATCCCGAATGCGAGAAGGCGAACGACGGGGACAGGTGGGGAAGGAGAGCGTAAACCCCTACTACGAAGGGCAGAAGTATCCGGAACCGACCGTCTGCCCGCGCTGCGGGCTCGTCTACCATGATGGGAGGTGGCAGAGGGCCGAGGGACAACCGCCTCCGGAGGCAAACAAGAGCCTATGCCCGGCGTGTCGACGTGTGGCCGACCGGAACCCAGCCGGGTTCGTATACCTATCCGGCGGTTATCTCTCCGCTCATCGGGAAGAGATCCTCAACCTGGTCCAGAATCAGGCGGACGCGGCGGCTGAAACCAGGCCGCTACAGCGTATCATGTGGATCGAGGACCGGGACGGCGGAGTGGAGATCGCGACCACGAATCCCCACCTCGCCACCCGAATCGCCAAGGCGGTGGAGAGCGCATGCAAGGGGAGCTTGACGATCAAGCAGGCCCCGGACGAGCCGCTCGTCCGTTGCTACTGGGAGCGGGATGACTGATTTCAGGGACCTGACGATCGGCGAATTCATCTCTGGCCGCGCGGCTGGCAGAAGCGGCGCTGCGGACAGCGGATGAGAAGGAATCATGACCAGGATCGGGATCATCTCTGACATCCATGGGAACCTCCCCGCGCTGGAGGCGGTCCTGTCCGCCCTGAACGCGGAGGGAGCGGAGACGGTGATCTTCTGTGGCGACCTGGTCGGGTACGGCCCATGGCCCGGGGAGGTGATCGCCCGGATGCAGGGATCCTCGATCGGGGTGCAGGGGAACCACGACGCCGCCGCCTGCGGTGCGCTTCCGACGAACCATTTTACGCCCGCGGCGCGGGCGGCGATCGACTGGATCCGCTCCCGGTTATCCGCGGCTGATATCGCGTACCTCTCCTCCCTCCCGTTGACGCGGGAGGTGGAGGGGATGACGGTCGTGCACGGGAGCCCGCGCGGTCCGCTTTGGGAATACATCCTCGATCCATGGACCGCAGCGGAGAGCCTTTCCCTGTTGTCCACCGACATCAATCTATTCGGCCACTCCCACATCCAGGGGGGGTTCGTTGCCGACGGCGAGAAGGTTGAGCCGATCGATCCACGGGCGGGAACCATCGAGCTCGTTCCCGGCCTCCGCTACCTGATCAACCCGGGGAGCGTCGGCCAGCCGCGCGATGGTGACCCGCGGGCGGCGTACGCGATCCTCGACCTCAAACAGGGAACCATCGCGTATCACCGCATCTCTTACGATATCAGCGCGGTGCAACGGGAGATCATCCGCGTCGGCCTCCCGCGTGAGCTTGCGGATCGGCTGAGCGTGGGGCGATGATGGAGCAAACGGAGCTGGCAGCCGCTGTCCGGGCGGCGCGGGCGGCCGGGGCGATCCTCCGCGCCGGGCTTCGGTCGGAGAAGCACGCTACGACCAAGGCGCACGCCCGCGACCCGGTGACGGTGTTCGACAAGCAGAGCGAGTCAGTCATCGCCGCCATCCTCCAGGAGGGGTTCCCGGACTACGGTATCCTCTCCGAGGAGGGGCTCGATACCACCGGAAAATCCCGGTGCCGCTGGGTGATCGACCCCCTCGACGGGACGAATAACTTCCTGCGGGGCCTCCCCCAGTTCGCCGTCTCGATCGGGCTCGAATGCTCCGGGATCCCCGTGGTTGGCTGCGTCTACGACCCGAGCCGGGATGAGCTCTTCACCGCGATCAGGGGGGAAGGGGCATACCTGAACGGTGCCCCGATCCGAGTGAGCGAGAAGACCTCCCGCGCGGATCTCCTGCTCGCGGTCGAGTTTTCCTCCTACCCGCCCCGGGCCCGGATTCTTCACCGCCGGCTGGCGCGGGCGATCGGGGAGGTACGGGGTATACGCGCCCTCGGGGCGGCCGCCCTCGATCTCTCCTACGTCGCCGCCGGGAGGGTGGATGGAGCGCTGTTCCTCTCCCTCTCCCCGTGGGACGTCGCCGCCGGGTGTCTCATCGTCGCCGAAGCCGGGGGGACGGTCACCGACCTCTCCGGCGCCCGGCTGACCGATCCTGAACAGGGACTCCTCGCCACGAACGGGAGGGTCCACGCTACAGTTCTCGCGCTTACAGGGGAGTAGGGTGGGACTCGAACGCTATCACGGGATCATCCCTGATTGGGATCGGTTCATCACCACCTGCTCCACCCCCCTCCCAACCGTCATCAGGGCGAACACGCTCCGGATCGCCCCATCGGAGTTGCGGACGCGACTGGAGGAGAAGGGGTTCACCCTCGCCCCCTACCCCGGCCTCCCGTGGCTGTTCCGGGTCGAGGAGGACTGCGTCACTAAGACGATCGAGCACTGGCTCGGGCTGTTCTACTCCCAGGAGGCGACCCAGGCCCTCCCGGTCCTGGCCCTCGCCCCACAGCCGGGGGAGCGGGTCCTCGACATGTGCGCCGCCCCTGGGGGGAAGACGACGCAGATCGCGGCAGAGATGGAAAACTCCGGCCTCCTCGTCGCCAACGAGCCGAACGGCCGGCGCCAGCAAGCCCTCCTCTCCAACCTGAACCGCCTCTCGGTCCTGAATGCAGCCGTCACCGCCTACCGCGGGGAGATGTTCCCGCTGGGGGAGAAATTCGACCGCGTACTGATCGACGCCCCGTGCTCGGCCGAGGGGACCCTGCGCAAGTCCCCGTCCCTCCGGGATGGAGCGACAGAGGCGACGATCCGGCGCCTGGCCGGGATCCAACGTCGGTTGATCCTGCGGGGTTACGAGCTCCTCAAGCCAGGCGGGGTACTCGTCTATTCCACCTGCACCTTTGCCCCGGAGGAGGATGAAGCCGTCGTCTCGTTCCTCCTTTCCTCCCGCGACGCCCACGTCGAACCACTCGCGCTCCCTCTCCCCCACTCCCCGGGGATCACCGCATGGAACGGGGAGGAGTTCTCCCCGGAGGTGGCCGGCTGCGCCCGCATCTATCCCCATCACTTCGACTCCGGAGGTGGGTTCATTGCCCGAATCAGACGAGGTTAGAAAAGAGGTGACCACCTACTTTCGGACCCGGTTCGGGGTGCCGGAGGAGGCATTCGCCGGAATCAGATTCATCTCCCGTAAGGACACGATCTGGGCGACGAGCACCGCCCTCCCCCCGTCCCTTTTCTCCCCTCGTCCACCCGGGATCCGCGCCCTGCGCCGGATGGGAACCCGCCTCAAGCCGACGAGCGTATTCCTCCGCTACCTCGGGAACAGGATCGCATCCTCCCGGGTTGAGATCTCTGAGGTATCCGTCCTCAAGTCCCTACTACTCGGCGGTGGAATCCCCACCTCCGTTTCCCCGGGCTACGTGGCGCTATCGTTCCGGGGAGAAGTCATCGGTTGTGGTTCCTCGGATGGGGCGAAGGTCAAGGCGATGATCCCCACCGGGAGGAGGAGAGAACTCCTCGAGATCCTGGACTCCGATTGTTATCCCCATCACGGAAATTCGACCCCTTATTCTGGTAAGATTGTCCGCGAAGGAGGGGGAAAATGAATAAGGAGGTAGGAATGCGTGGCAGAAGATTAGCAGTGTTGCTCGGCCTTTTGCTCGGGCTTCTTGTCTATGGTATCGTACAGGCGGCTCCTCAGAACCTGGTATTGATCCTCGACGCTTCCAACAGCATGAACAAGGCGTTTGGAGCGCAGACCAGGATCGAGGAGGCGAAGGGGGCTCTGTCGGAACTCCTCGGGACCCTGCCGGAGGGGATAAACATCGGCGCGATCGCCTATGGCCATCGGGTGGCAAAAACCGATCGCGACGCGAGCTGCAAGGACATCGAGGAGGTATTCCCGCTGCAGCCGCTCACCGCGCAGCTGCGCAGCGACATGGTCTCCACCCTCAAGGGGATAACGGCGCAGGGGATGACCCCGCTCGCCGACGCCCTCGCCCGCGCCGGCGATGCCCTCGCCAATGCGCAAGGGAATCGGATGATCCTCCTCCTCACCGACGGAGAGGAGACGTGCGGCGGCGACCCGCTGGCAGTGGCACAGCGGCTTGGGGCGATGGATCCCCCGGTCGAGCTCAACATCGTCGGGATCGCGGTCGATCCGGAGGTGCGGGATTCTCTGACCGCGATGGCTGCAGCGACCGGTGGTCAGTACCGCGACGTCGGACAGGCGGATGATCTGTTCTCCGCCCTCGCGGCGGCGATCTCCCCGCCAGCGGAACAGAAGCCGGCGATCCCCCCGGAGTACGCGTGCATCGGGATCACCAATGTGGTCAAGGGAACAGAGGGGAACGACACCCTGTACGGCACCCCGGGGAACGACTTGATCTACGGACTCGGCGGGGATGATCTGATCATCGGGCTCGGCGGGAACGACGTCCTCCTCGGCGGCGCGGGGGACGATGTCATCGAGGGCCTGGACGGGAATGACCTTCTAAACGGCGGGCCGGGCAACGACACCATATTCGGTGGGGCCGGGGACGACCTGATCGCAGGAGGGCTGGGGAACGACTCCCTCGAAGGAGAGGCGGGCAACGATTGCCTCGACGGCGGTCCAGGAAACGACAAGCTCCTCGGCGGGGCCGGGAACAACCTCCTCTACGGTGGAGGAGGTGACGACGTGCTGATGCAGGGGCAGATCTCCAATGCGCCGTGCATCCCCACCTGTCCGCCGGTATGCTCGGCATGTGGGTCAACCCCGTCGCCTCTCCCTTGCTGTCCGGGGCCGAGGGCGGCCAAGGTAGTCGATGAAGGGACGCAGATCAGGCTGCATGGGACCGTCGCCGATGACGACTGCGGAGTGACCCAGGTCTGCTGGACGGCAACGGCCGGGACGTTCGATGATCCGACCGCGCTCGACCCGCTTTACACAGCCCCGATGGTGAATTGCTGCCAGGGGATCGACGTCAAGGTGACCCTCACCGCGACCGACAAGTGTGGGGCGAGCTCGTCCGACTCGTTCGTGATCCACGTGCGGAACGTCAACCATCCCCCGGTGGTCGAGGCCGGACCGGACGTGGTGGTGGACGAGAACGGGACGATCCAGCTCACCTGCTCTGCGTCCGATCCGGACGGAGACTCGTTGAGCTACTACTGGACGGTGGAGAACGGCCGCGGGGTCATCTCCGATCCGTGCATTCTCCATCCGACCTACACTGCACCTGAGGTCTCTTCCTGCAATGGGGAGGACGTGGTACTGACTCTGACCGTGACCGATGCGTGCGGGGCGTCGAGCTCGGACACCCTGACGGTGCACGTGCGCAACGTCAATGCACCGCCGATCGTGCAGCTCGGCCCGGGGTTTGCCATGCCCGAGGGCGCGAGCAAGCGGCTCGCCGCGGTGGCGAGCGACCCGGAGTGCGAGGCGCTCACGTACTACTGGACAGCGAGCGCGGGGAGCTTCGACGACCCGTTCGCCGCAACCCCGGTGTACACCGCACCGCTGACCAGCAACTGCGACGGGGAGGATGTATACATCAACCTCACCGTCACTGACCCGTGCGGGGCGAGCGCGTGCGCAACCATGTGCATCCACGTCCAGAACGTTAATGCACCACCGCAAGTTAAAGCCGATCCGTAAGGGTCGGGAGAAAAAAGCGACCGTTGGCCGATCCGCTCCGCCAGCACCACGGCGGAGCGGATCGTTTCCAAGCAGGCCGCATCCACGGAGGATACTCCCGACTAGGCATTCACCTCGGGAAGGGGATGTGGACAACGAACCTCGCCCCACCCTGAGGGCGGTTGCTCGCCCGGATCGTACCGCCGTGCGCCTCGGTCCATTGCTTAGCGATCGCCAGCCCGAGGCCGGAACCTCCGCCCGCCCGGGTCCGCGCCCGGTCGCCCCGGTAGAACCGCTCGAACAGGTGGGGGAGGTCGTCGGGTGATATCCCGGGACCGTTGTCCTCCACGATGAACTCGACCCCGTCCCCGGCCCGCCGGAGAGAGACCTCGATCACCCCGTCCTTCGGGGTGTAGCGAACGGCGTTGCTGACAAGATTTACGATCACCTGCCTGATTCGCATCGGGTCGACCGGGATCGGGGGGAGGGAGTGATCGACTTGCACCTCGATCCGCGGGCCGTCCTCGAGGGCTCCCGCGATCGTCTCCGTCACCTGCTCGACCAACGCCGCCAGGTCGGTCGGGGTGCGGTTCAACGGGAGCTCACCCGCCTCGGCCAGCGACAGCTCGCGCAGGTCGTCGATCAGCCGACCGAGGTGGAGGGTCTCCTCGTAGATCGGGGCGATCGTCTCCGGGGTCGGCTCGTAGATCCCGTCCAGGATCGCTTCCAGGTTCCCCTGGATGATCGTCACCGGGGTGCGAAGCTCGTGGGCGATGTCCGCGGTCATCGTCTGGCGCACCCGCTCGGAGCGGCGCAGGTTCTCGATCATCCGGTTGAACGACTCGCCGAGCTGCCCGAACTCGTCCCGCGCCCGCAGGACAACGCGCTGGGAGAGATCACCGCTCGCGATCCGCTCCGTCGCCCGCGCCAGGAGGTGAAGCGGGGATAGTACCTGGGAGATGAGGATCATCGCCAGGAACAGGGCAACTCCGGAGGCGATCCCACCTCCGATCAGGGCGGAGTGCTTCGCCGAGGTGAGAAACTTCTCCTCGGCCGGATCGAGGATCGAGGAGCTTGCGTCGAGGACCAATGTCCCGACGCGGACGCTCCCGATTTTGATCGGGATCCCGGACGCGATCTCCTTTGGGGTAAGGATCGTCCCCACCCGATCCGGCTTTGTGGAGACGATCACCTTCCCCGTCTCATCCGCGAGGGAGAACGGCCCGATCATCGACGTCCGCCGCACGATCAGCCTCCCATTGATGAACACGGTGTACTGGGTGGATAGGAGGCGCTCGATCCCGAACCAACTTCCGTTTTCCATCCGATACGCGGCGAGGAGTCCGGATACCTGCCGCGCGACCTGGGCCCGGTTCTGGGCACGAAACTCGGCGAACTGAGCGGTGATCGAGTGGGCGGTGAGGAAGTAGATCAAGGCAACCGTGACCAAAATCACGACCACAAACGACAGTCCGAGCTTGAGTGCAAATGGGAACCGGCGCTTCATCGAAATCACCCGCTGATGCCCCGTATCCTGCTGCGGGACTCTTTATTTAACATCCCTTGCAAACCGGTAACCAACTCCGTGCACGGTGAGGATGTAGCGAGGGTTCTTCGGATCCTCGTTCAGCTTGCGACGGATGTTCTTCACGTGCGTGTCGATCGTACGGGCAAACGAGTCGTAGGTGTAGCCCTGCACCTCGCGCAACAGCTGGAGCCGGGTGAATACCTGCCCGGGATGGCGGGCGAGAAAGGCAAGGAGGTCAAACTCAGTCGGAGTGAGGTCGATCGTTTCCCCATTCAGGGTCACCTCTCGCCCCATCAGATCGATGACGAGGTCACCGGCCTCGATCCGCTCCGGTTCCTCCATCTTCCCCTCGCTCCGGCGCAGCACCGCCCGCACCCGGGCGACGAGCTCACGGGGGGAGAACGGCTTGACTACATAATCGTCCGCTCCGAGCTCAAGGCCGATCACCCGATCGGTCTCCGCTGCCTTGGCGGTGAGCATAATGATCGGGACGTTCGAGTGGGATCTAATCCGCTTGGTGACATCGATCCCGCTCATCTTGGGGAGCATCAGGTCGAGCACGATCAGGTCCGGATTCTTGTCCTCCACCTCGCGCAGGGCCTGTTCCCCATCGTAGGCGGCGTAGGTCTTGAACCCTTCCCTCTCCAGGTACGCCCGCACCGTGCGGACGATCATCTCTTCATCGTCGACTACCAGGATCCGCTTCATGTCAGTCCATTATAACATTGCCCTCCCGGATGGCACGAAACGACGCCCAGGTCCCCCTGCTTTCCCGTTATCTTTTTCCACCGTTTGCGCAGGGCGCCCCGGACATCGCATGAATATGCTACCCGCATGGTGTGAAGCCGAAGTGAGCGAGATGTGAAGATCCTGTGGCGTTGCGTTTTTAAATATGGGCCAATAACATAGGCCCATCCACTGATTTACGCAAAGGAGCGGAATGCGCACGATCTTGATCGTATCCACCGATAACCGAGCGGGGAAGAGCCTCCTCTCCCTCGGTCTCGGGCTCACCCTGCGGGAGAATGGGATCCCATTTTCCTATATGAAGCCGATCAGCTCCAAGGTCTCCTACTCCACCGGCGAGCCGCTCGACCGGGACGCAGGAACGATCCGGGACGTCCTCGGGCTCGATGACCCACTGAAGGAGATCGCCCCGGTCGCCCTGGAGGGGCCGTTTCTGCAGGAAGCGATCGAGTCCGGGGACCGCGGGTTCCACCGCCGGATCGTGGACGCGTTCGAGCGGATCACCGCGGGAAGGGACGTGGCGATCGTGGAGGGGCGACGCTACCTCGGGCTTGGGACCGGGGCCGGGCTGAGCGATCTCGACCTCGCCGAGCTCCTCGGGGCGGACCTCCTCCTCCTCACAAGCTACGACGGCGAGGAAGCGATCGACCGCATCTTGTGCGCGCTGCGGATGCTCGAGGGCGGCCCGAACGTCCTCGGGGTGGTAATCAACGAAGTGGCGATGGAATCGCAGTTCGAGCAGGTGCGCGATGTGTTCGTCCCGTTCCTCGCTGATCGTGGGGCCGAGGTCCTCGGGATCATCCCCTACGAGCGACGTCTCCGCTGGGTCCAGGTAGACGAGATCGTCGAGCGCCTCGGGGGAAAGGTCCTGACCGACGTCCCCCTCGAGCTCCCGGTGGAGAACTTCCTCGTCGGGGCGATGGGGCCGGAGGCCGCGCTGCGCAGCTTCCGCCGCACCCCGAACCTGGGGGTGATCACCGGTGGGGACAGGCATGACTTACAGGAGGCGGCCCTCACCGTTCCCAGCCTCCACTGTCTGGTCCTCACCGGGAACCTGCGCCCGCCGCGTCGGATCATCGAGCTCGCCAACACCCGCGGGGTGCCGATCATCCTCGTCGGGCAGCACACGATGAGCGCCGCTCTCCTCTGCCAAGAGCTCCCGGAGCGGTCACGGCTGCGCCGCGGGGCCCGGCTCGACGAGGCGATCGAGCTCGTACGAAAGAACGTCGACCTTGAGCTGATCCTGGAGAAGGCGGAGGACCGTTAATCGGGCTCGACCACCGACTCCCAGGTCACTTCCGCCACTTTGTTGATGATGTTGGTGATCGGGCAGTAGCGCTCCATCGAGAGCCGAATCGCTTTATCGGCGTTCTCCTTGGGGACGTTCCCCTTGAACCGATAGATGAGGTGAACCTTGGTCAACACCTTCGGATGCTCGGTCGCACGGGCGTCCTCGATCTCGATCCGAAACTCCGTGGGGACAGTGCGCATCTTGCGCAGGATCGAGATCACGTCCATCCCGGTACACCCCCCCAGGGCGCACAGCATCGTCTCCACCGGGCGAAGGGCGGTATCCTCCCCTCCGACCCGGGGATCGGAATCCATCAGAACCGCATGCCCGCTCTCCCCCTGCCCGATAAATTGCATCCCACCTGCGAACTTGACGATCGTCTTTCCCATCGCTCCTCCAAATATTTAACTATTTAAATACTTGACAGGGATCACCCTGTCGGATACCATTCTAGCCGATGAAAGAAAAGGAGCAACCGATGAGGGAAACAGAAGCGAGAAAGCGGTGGGTGGAGGTGTTCTCCGCGCTGGCGAGCGAGCCGCGTCTCCGTATCGTGGAGATGCTGATCGGCCGCACCGTCGACTGCCAGGAGATTCTGGACGAGCTCTCATTGAGCCAGCCAGCGGTCTCCTATCACCTCGGTCGGCTCGAGCGGGCCGGGGTGTTGGTGAAGGAGCGGAACGGAGCGCGGAACTGCTACCACCTGAACGAGGACCTCACCGGACTCATAGAGCTATTGAAGGAGGAAGTAAGATGAGTCACGAGGTGATCATTTACACAACGCCGACCTGCTCATGGTGCCAGGCGCTCAAGGAGTATCTGCGGGCGCGGGAGGTCGATTTCGAAGAGATCGATGTCTCGGCCGATCCGGCAGCGGCGCAGGAAATGATCGACAAGAGCGGACAGATGGGAACTCCGGTCGTGGACATCGACGGCGAGATCATCGTCGGGTTCAACAAACCGGAGATCGACCAACTACTGGGACTAAACTAGGAGGAACGATGGCACTGATCGGAAAAGAGGACCAGGACTACCTGCGGAACGAGTTCCTGCGCCTGGAGAAGCCGGTACGGCTCGTGTTGTTCACGAACGAATCCTGCGCCTCATGCGCGGATACGAAGACCCTGCTCGAGGAGACGGCCGCACTGTCGGACAAGATCTCAATCGAGGTCTACGATCTGGCAAAGGACGCCGACAAGGCGAAGGAGTACGGAGTAGAGGGCAGGGCGCCGACGATCGCGGTCATGGGCGAGAAGGACTACAACATCAGGTTCTACGGGATCCCGGCCGGATACGAGTTTGGTACCCTGATCGAGGATATCATCGACGTCGGCCGCGGTGAGACCGGACTGTCGGATACAACCAAACAGGAGCTCGCGGAGCTGACTGTGCCCGTGCACATTCAGGTGTTCGTCACCCCGAGCTGTCCCTATTGCCCGCGGGCGGCGCGGACGGCGCACATGATGGCGTTCGAATCCGAGATGGTGAAGTCCGACGTCATCCTCGCCAACGAATTTCCCGTACTCTCCCAACAGTACAACGTGATGGCCGTACCAAAAGTGGTCATCAACGAGAAGACGAGCTTCGAAGGGGCGATCCCGGAGGAGGATTTCCTCTCGTTCGTCAAGCAGGCAACAGCTTAACTAAAGGGTATAAACGTCACTGATAGCGCCCCGAACTTCATCGGGGCGCTTTTTTCTTGTACACGGAGGTCGAGAGGTATAATGCCTTCGGCATTATCCTATGAAATAAGGTTGACGGAGTGTTGCGATGGCTAAAATCGTTCTCATAGTCGACGATGAAGAGGAATTGGCTAAGTCGATCTCGGATTACCTGCACCAGGCCGGGTACCGCACGATCGAAACGTTCGACGGGGCCTCAGCGCTGGCCGAGTTCGACTCCCACCGACCGGATCTGGTCATCCTCGATCTCGGACTCCCCGACATCGATGGTCTTGACGTCGCACGGGAGATCCGCCGCCGGACGCAGGTCCCGATCATCATGCTCACCGCACGGGCGCAGGAGGTGGACCGGATCGTCGGGCTCGAGCTCGGAGCGGACGACTACATCACGAAGCCGTTCTCTCCCCGCGAGCTCGTGCTGCGGGTGCAGGCGGTCCTGCGCCGGTTGGCCGGACCGGCCCCGGAGGCTCCGGTGCGGATCGGCGACCTCGTGATCGATCTCGCCGGGCGGGAGGTGCGCCGGGACGGCGCTCTCATCAAGCTCACCCCGACCGAGTTCGACCTCCTCGCCTTCCTCGTCCGTCGGCCGAACCGGGTCTTCACCCGGCTCGAGCTCCTCAAGGAGGTGCAGGGTTACACCACCCCTGCCCTGATGCGGAACATCGACAACCACATCATGAACCTGCGGCGGAAGATCGAACCGGACCCGGCCGAACCGCGGATCATCAGGACCGTCTACGGGGTCGGGTACAAGCTCGTCATCCCCCGGACACAAGGAGACAACGACGAAACTTAGACCGGTCTCGCTTCGCTACAAGCTGTTCTTCGGCCTCGCTGTCGTGGTCGTCGCCTCCCTCGGAGCGGTCTACGCCGTCGCCACCCACCTTCTCGTCACCGACGCCAAGGAGTTCATCGCATCGGAGCACGCGGCGCAAGCAGTCGGGATCAAGGCCCAACTCGTCTCCTATTACTCGGAGAACATGACCTGGGACGGGGTGGAGAAGCTGTTCAGCGAACACGGCCGGTACAGGGGAGAGGAGCACGGACAGGGTGGACAGTTCCTCCTCACCGATCCCGAAGGGAGAATCGTCTACGCCGGTTCGCACAAGCTCAGGGAGGTGAATCTATCCCCGCGCCTCCTTGCCGAAGGGATTCCAATAACTGTGGAGGGGAAGAAGGTCGGAATCCTGTTCACCGGCCCGCTCCTCGGCCAGTTCACCGAAATCGAGGAGAGGCTCCTGAGCTCGGTCCGCCGCACGGTGGCCTACGCCGCGGTAATCAGCCTGGGGATAGCCCTCGGGATCGGTCTGACCCTGTTGCGCCTCATCACCGCCCCGTTCGAGCGGTTGACCGCGGCGACCAGGGCGATCTCCTCCGGCGATCTCACTCACCCGGTTCCGGTCCCTGGTGACGATGAGATTGGGAGGCTCGGGCGCGTTCTGGAGGAGCTGCGTGTCGGGCTATCCCGCTCGGAGGCCGCGCGCCGGCGCATGCTCGCCGATATCGCCCACGAGCTGAGGAACCCCCTCGCCATAATCCGGGCCAAGGTGGAGGCGATGCTCGACGGGATCCAGCCCGCGAACGAAGAGAACCTGATGACCGTGAACGAGCGGCTCCTCCACCTCTCGGGGTTGGTCGACGAGCTCCAGGACATCGCCCTCGCCGAGGCGCACGAGCTTCCCCTCGACCGCGCTCCGATCGACCTCGTTGAGTTCCTCCGCGGGGTCGCCGCAGACGCCCGCACCCTGCTGGCCGGGGCCGATAAGAAGTTCAACCTGGAGATCCCTGCCAAACTACCCCGCGTCTCCGCCGATCGACGGCGCCTGCACCAGATCGTGTGGAACCTGCTCTCCAATGCGCTGCGTCACACCCACCCCGGCGATGAGATCACCCTGCACGCCGAGCCCCGGGGAAGGGAGGTCCTGATCCAGGTGAGCGACACAGGAGAGGGGATGCCCGCGGAGACCGTCTCCCACGTCTTCGACCGCTTCTACAAAGGGAAGGGCTCGAAGGGGCTCGGGCTCGGCCTGGCGATCACCAAGGCCCTTGTCGAGTCGCACGGCGGCCGGATCTGGGTGGAGAGCGCCCCCGGAGAGGGTACGCGCTTTTCGTTCACCATCCCGATTTCCCGAACTTAGCGGTCAGTCCCTGATCGTCCTGACAGGTTCCAGAAAAGTCGCTCACGACCACTTCACACAGCCCGGGTATCTTTGCAACATCCAAACGAAAAGGAGTGGTCAAAATGACCAAGACAAAGACGATAGTCATCGGGATCTTGTTGCTCACCCTGCTCGCGTTTGGGCTCGTTGCCCTGGCGGGGGGAGGATTCGGGAAAGGCGTTCCTTCAGATAAACCGGGAGCCGGCGCATGCATGCAGGAGCGGGACTCGGACGGGGACGGGATCCCCAACTGCGATGATCCCGATTGGACCCGTCCACTCGACGGGACCGGCTATGGAGCGACGAACTGTCTCCATGCCGGAGCCGAAAACGGACATGAGAACGGCCTCCACGACAGAGACGGCCGTGGACAGGGGAGCTGCCAGCGCAACGGGAACGGTGGCGGCCGCGGAATGCACCGCGGTTACGGGAACGGTGCCCGCATGGGTGTAAACAGCGAGTAGATCCCCGGTGGGGGTGGGTTTGACGCCCGCCCCCACTGCATTAAGGAGGATGGAAATGACCAAAGGCTCTGGTTGGAACTGGCGAAGCGTGATCTCGTTCTCTCTCCTCTTCTCCGCGGTTGTGCTCATCCTCTCCGGGATAGCCCTGCTCATCGCCCCAAGTGGGAGGATCGCCCGGGAGACCGGCTGGCAGATACTTGGATTCGATAAGGAGAGATGGGAGTCGATCCATGACCTGTTCGGGTTCGTCTTCATCTTCCTCACGCTGATACACCTGTGGTTGAACTACAAAGCTCTTCTTGCTTACCTGCGCGACCGCGCACGCAATGTCTATCGGCTGCGGGCGGAACTGCTCACTGCGTTGCTCCTCTCCGGGGTCGTCTTCCTCGTCGCCGCCCTGCGTCTCCTTCCCCTGTGAACGTCTCGGCATGTAGTAGGCCAAGACAATCGTGCACCCTTAGAGGCCTAGATCACCACCACTTTGTCGAGTAGGATCACCGGGAAACAAGCGAACTCGTCCGGTAAATCTTGGAGTTCCCCCGCTTCTGCGGACAGTGTAGCGCTTGGTATCCGCGCTGTCTAGTACCGTGGTGATCCC